>NZ_JBSFJF010000006.1:0-198599 GCF_053597915.1 Streptomyces sp. NPDC001219
TCCGGAAGCAACGGCTCGATCCGCGCCCACTGCGCATCTGTTAACGGCACACCCAGACCAACGACCAGCTGATCCAAACGAAACTGCCTAGCCGGGTCAAGCCGCTCCCGCCGTCGCCGCCGGGGTGCCGGTGGGCGCGGCCGACGCCATGGCACCGTGCTGACACCCGCACCCCCGACGCGTACTCTCCGCAGGATGCGCCTCACCAAGTACACCCATTCCTGTGTCCGGCTGGAGCGTCCGGGGGGCGGGACCCTGGTCATCGACCCCGGCATCTGGAGCGAGGCGCGGGCGCTGCCCGGTGCCGACGCGGTCCTGGTCACACACGAGCACGCCGACCATGTCGACGTGCTGCGGCTCAAGGGACTCGGCGTGCCGGTCTTCGCGCCCAAGGGCGCGGACTTCGGCGGCCTCCTGGACGTCATCGAGGTGGAGCCCGGCGAGGAGTTCAGCGCGGCCGGCTTCGCCGTCACGGCACACGGCGGCCGGCACGCGCGGATCTACGGCGACCTCCCGGACTGCGCCAACCTCGGCTACCTGATCGACGAGCGCCTCTACCACCCCGGCGACTCGCTCCATGTGCCGGACAGACCGGTGGAGACGCTGTTCGTCCCCGTGCAGGCCTCGTGGCTGCGCACCTCCGAGGCCATCGACTTCGTCCGCACGGTCAGGCCGGAGCGCGCCTACGGCATCCATGACGCACAGCTCAACGAACGGGGCCTGCACAGCGTCAACGGCTGGCTCGGCCAAGAGGCGGGCGGGTGCTACCGCTGGGTGCCTCCGGGTGAGCTGACGCCGTGTTCGCGAGGGTGAGGGTGCGCCCGGGGAGGCGCCCCGCGTACCTCAGTCCACCTCCACCTGGTCGAAGAGCGCGAGCATCTCCGTGAGCACCCGCACGCACGCCCGCACGTCGGAGTCGGTCAGATTCCCCTGGACGTGACGGAGCAGCGCGTGCTCGCGCGCGAGTACCGCGGTGATGGCTGCCCTGCCCTCATCGGTCAGCCGGATCAACGAAGAACGCTGATGTGCCGGGTTCGGGGTGATCTCGACCAGCTTCCGGTCAGCGGCGTCGTTGACCATGCGCTGCACGAACTGCCGGCTCAGCGCCTGGGCCCGGCCCATCTGAGGGACGGTCATGGGGCCCTTGTCGCGCAGCAGGTCCAGGACGGCGCGCACGCCGACGGACAGTCCCTCTACCGGCGCGGCCTGTTCGACCTTGCGCTGTACGCGTCGGTACAGGGGCCCCACGAGGTCGAACACCTCCGTGAGCCGGTGGGCGAGGTCGTCGGGGGCGAGGGGCAGTTCGATGTCGGTCACCGCTCCAGAATGACACCTCAGTTGCCAAGTGATGGCCAATGTGACACCTTGGTTGTCATGAGTGATGTCTTAGCCATGCGTTTTTTCGAGACCGGGGGCGGCCGCCTCGCCTACCGCGACATCGGTGCCGGGCCCCCGGTGGTGCTGCTGCACGGCGGCTTCCTGGACAGCGGCATGTGGGATGACCAGTTGGCGGCCCTCACGCCGGACTTCCGGGTGATCGCCCCGGACGCCCGCGGCCACGGCGCCTCCTCGATCGCGACCGGAGCGTTCCGGCACACCGACGATCTCGCCGCGCTGCTGCGGCACTTGGACGTCGGCCCTGTGGTCCTCGTCGGACTCTCGATGGGCGCGGGCATCGCGGTGGACACCGCGCTGGAGCACCCCGGGCTGGTGCGCGCGCTGGTCGTCAGCGGTGCCGGGACCAGCGAGCCGGAGTTCCACGACCCCTGGGTCAAGGGCATCGTGGCCGAGCAGGACCGCGCCCTGGCGGCCGGTGACGTCGCGGGCTGGATCGACGCCTTCATGTTGTTCGCGGCCGGCCCGTGCCGCACGCTCGACGACGTCGACCAGGACGTCGTACGACGGCTGCGGGCGATGGCCGAGCGGACGCTCGCCAAGCACACCGGTACCGAACCGGACTGGCAGCTCCCCGTGGCAGACACCTGGGCGCGGGCGGCGAAGATCACCGTTCCGGTGCTGGCCCTCAGCGGTGCCATCGACGCGCCCGACCAGATCGGCATGGGGGAGCGCCTGGCGCGCGGTGTCAGCCATGGCCGGGCCGAAACCATCGACGGCACCGCGCACTACCCCAACATGGAACGCCCGGACGTCTTCAACGAGTTCCTGGGGGAGTTCCTGCACACCGTGGGTGTGCCGGCGCGCTGACGGGGGTCGGGGCCCGCCGTGGTGGCTGCGGCCCGGGGCACGGCTGATACGCCGCACCCCGGACCGGGCAGGGATGCGGGCATGACCGTTCTCGTCGGAACCTCCGGCTGGCAGTACAAGGACTGGCGTGAGGTGCTGTACCCGCCGGACCGGCCGCAGCGGCGGTGGCTGGAGGAGTACGCGCGGCACTTCGCCACCGTCGAGAGCAACGCCGCCTTCTACCGGCTGCCCGAGGAGAAGACCTTCGCGGACTGGCGGGACCGGACCCCCGAGGGGTTCGTGATGGCCGTGAAGGCGAGCCGCTATCTGACCCACATCAAGCGGCTGCGCGATCCGGAGGAGCCGGTCCGGCGGCTGATGTCGCGCGCCGCCGCCCTCGGGCCCCGGCTCGGGCCCGTCCTGCTCCAACTGCCGCCCACCCTGCGGGTGGACGCCCGGCTGCTGGACGACTGCCTCGGCTGCTTCCCCGCCGGCACCAGGGTGGCCGTGGAGCCCCGCCACGCCTCGTGGTGGACGGAGGAGATCCGCGCGGTGCTGGAGCGGCGGGGTGCCGCGCTGTGCTGGGCGGACCGGGGCTCCCGGCCCGTGACGCCCCTGTGGCGGACCGCCGACTGGGGGTATGTGCGCTTCCATGAGGGCCGCGCGGACCCCTGGCCGCGCTACGGCGGGCAGGCGCTCACCACCTGGGTGCGGCGGATCGCCGACACCTGGCCGGACGGTGCCGACGTCCACACCTACTTCAACAACGACCCGGGCGGGGCGGCCGTCCGCGACGCCTCCCGCTTCGCCCGTGCCGCCGCGGCCGCCGGACGCTCCGTGAGCCGTGCGCCGTCCGGGCGTGGCGCCGCCCGGTGACCGTGGGGCGGGGGAGGGCCATCGAGGGACGAGGTGACGAGGTGAGGCACGGATGATCCGCAGACGGGTGGTGGTCTCCGGAGAGGTGCAGGGCGTGTTCTTCCGCGACACCTGCCGACGCACGGCCGAGGCGTCCGGGGTGGCCGGCTGGGTGCGGAACCTGCCGGACGGGACGGTGGAGGCCGTGTTCGAGGGGGAGCCCGAGCGGGTGCGGCAGCTGGTCGACTGGGCGCACACGGGCCCGCCGTCGGCCACCGTCGACGCCGTGTCCGTGCGGGAGGAGGAGCCGGAGGGGCTGACGGGCTTCGCGATCCGGCCGACGGCGGGAGGCTTCTGACCGGGGCGGGGTGCGGGCGCCGCCCCGCCGCGGTCAGCTCATGAGGAAGGCGGCGTCCCAGCCGTTCCCTTCCTGCGGAGCGGCTCCCCGGCGGGCGTCCGCGTAGTCGGCCAGGACGAGGGCGATTCCGGCGGCGCCGTCCAGCAGCCCGGGGTGGTGCACCCGGTGCGGCGCGGCCGCGAACGGGTCGGCGGGCGGCACAACCTGACGGTAGCCAAAGGGAGTTCGGGTGTCGCACTCCGCCACGAGCTCCCCGGCGAGAGCGTCCGCCGTCGCCCACCACTCGGTGCGCCCCGTGGCGACCGCCATCCGGCTCACGGCGTGCAGGACGCCCGCCCGGCCGTGGCAGAAGCCCGGGTCGGCGGCCACGGCGGCGTCGTGCGGGCGGCGCACCAGACCGCTGACCGCATCCTCGGCCAGCGCCGTCAGCCGGTCGTCACCCAGCGCCCGCCCGGCCAGATACAGGGCCCAGGCGATCCCGGCCGTCCCGTAACACCACCCCGGGCGGCTCCGCGCCCCCGCCTCCCGCCAGGACGCCGGCGCCTCCGGCCGGGAACCCGCCGTCTCCGGATGCGGGACGCGGCCGGGCCACCGCATGCCCAGGCCGTCGGTGTGGCCCACGCTCACCACCCAGTCGGCCATACGGCGGAGGGCGTCCGGCATGCCGTGCACCCGGTGTCCCGCGCGGTAGGCCAGGGACATAAGGGCGAGGGGGCCGCAAATCCCGTGGGCGGCACCGACGTTGAGGTCACCCTTCGGGAACTCCGTGCGGTCCCGCGGGACGGGATACCGGCCGGGGGCGCACCACCACCCCGGCACCTGGAGGCCGTCGTCCGCCACGGGGGACCGTACGGGAAGGGTCATCCCGACCAGGAAGGAGAGGACGTCGCCGAGCGCGCGGGCGCACCGCTCGTCGCCGTGGTCGGCCGCCGACAGCAGGGCGCGGCCCTGGCCCGCCAGGCCCGAGATCGCGTCGTAGTCCTCGGCCGCCAGCCCCGGTCCGTGCTCCCGCCGCCGCGCCACCAGCCGGGCGACGCGGGCCCGGACGTATCCGGCGTGGACCTCGGCGCAGCGGGCCAGCAGCCGGGCGTATCCGCCGTGTGCCTCGGCGTGCAGCCGGGCGGGCAGCAGCAGATCACCGACCGCGGCCGGGCCCGCTTCGGTGGTCGCGGCGACGGCGGCGGCGAGGTGGGCGTGCCCGAGCGCCGCGTGCCGTGCGTCGTTCCGGGCGCATCTGATGTGCAGCAGCGCGACACCGGGGTGCCCCAGCAGCAGTGACGCGGGCTGCCAGGCGGGCTGCAGCAGTTCCGGTGGCAGCGCGGCGAACGCCGCACGGGCGGTGCCGGCCACCTGCTCGGGTGAACTCAGCAGACCGGCGACACGGAGGGCGAGGTCAGACGCCGCGTCGCACAGTGCGAGAGGTGCGCTCATCCGGCGTTCCGCCTCCTGCCGAGCCACAGCGACAGCGCCTCACGGGCCGTCACCTGCGCCGTCAGTTCCTGTTCGCGCCGCGGTCCGAGCAGCCGGTTGCAGTGCATATGGGCCAGGCTCAGGGCGATCCGCGCCGTCCGGCCGGGGTCCGTCCCGGCGGCGGACAGCGCCTCGCGCAGGCCGGCCAGCGCCGGGCCGCGGCTGCTCCACCCCACGCCCCACCCGTCCGCCGCGGCCGGTGGCCGGGGCCGGCCCCGCGCGTCCAGCAGCGCCGCGACCTCCTGCTTCCGGGCCCGCGGGATCTCTCCCCGGCGCTCCAGCACCGACGGGCTGCTGAGCCGGTCGAGCGCCTCCTGCGGGGAGCCGAGACGGGTGAGGATGTCGAGGATGCCCAGCGCGGCCGACGCCGACGGATCGCCCAGCTGGTCGGGGGCCATGGCCAGCAACCTGACGACGGACTCGCTGTCGGCCTGGAAGACCCGCTCGGCGTGCCCGAGGGCGGCCGGTCCGCCGTACCGCTCGACCTCGGGCTCGTAGGTGTCCAGGACCACCTTCCCGAGGAGCCCCGCCTCTGTACGCGCCCGTGCCCAGGAGTGGAGTTCGGGCAGCAGCACCGGCCACAGGGACTCCGGCGTGCCGTGGAAGCGCAGCCGGAGGTGCGGTTCGGGGTCCTCGTACCGGAGGAAGAACCAGCGGTCGACGCCCGCCTTGTGCAGCAGTCCGGGGTCGGTGAGTGTCCCGAGGTGACGGGTCAGCACCTCCGGCTGGCGGGCCGTGGGTACGTAGAGCTTCGCGTAGAGCCACTCGCCACCGGGCAGATGGCCGCGCGCGCCCGGGAGGCCGCCGTCCGGGCCCGCCGTCGGGAGCGGGGCCGGCGCCGTCCCGGGGGCGTCCCGCCGGATGCGGTCGCCGGTGCCGCGGCCCGTGGGCCGGGCGAGGACGGGGAAGACGAACTCGGCGGCGTGCGGCCCCTCGGGCCCCCCGAACCACTGCCGTCCGGCCCGGCCGCCGACCTGCTCCACCACGGTCAGCCCGGCCGCCCGCCGCACCTCGTCACGGAAGACGGCCAGCTGCGACGGGTCGTCGAGGTCGGCCGCGACGCGGTGGTCGGCCTTGGCGAGCAGTACCCGCCGGGGGACGTCCCAGCGCCGCCGCCACCGCCCCACCGCCGTCCGCCACTCCTCGTCCCCCTGGCCGGCCGCGGCGCGCAGGGCCCGGTCCGGCAGCCAGCGCGCCGGGGACAGCACCGTCCGGCCGTACCGCACCCGCGGCAGCGCGGGAGCCGCGTGCCAGCTTCCCCAGCTCCACGGCGCGCAGAAGGACCGGCCTTCCTGCCCGAGTTCCAGCAGGAACCGTGCCACGTACGGCAGATGACCGTTGCCCGGGTAGAGCATCGAGTACGAGAGCGGCCGCACCCCGCGGCCGGTCGTGGTGTCGACGAGCCGGAGGCGCTCCGGGTCCGCCCGCACCGCCAGGTTCTCCAACCGCAGGTCGTGCGCCGTCTCCGCCGCGGCGGGCCCGACACCCAGCGGGATGCGGTGCGAGAGCCACTGCGGTACGGCGGACACATTGGCCGCACGCGCCACCCGGGGCCGGTAGGCGACACAGGCCGGGATCTCGTCGTCCGGGGCGCCGCGCTCCGGGTGCCGGGCCAGATCCCGGATCTGCGCACCGGACCGGCCGAGCACCGGCGCGAACCGGCTGAACATCGCCCCGGCCAGCGGCGACACCGCCTGCGGAGCGAGCACCAGACGGAAGTCCCCGTCGCACAGGGCGTCCCGGTCCGGCGCCACCAGCTCGGCCACCAGCTCCATGCTCGGCGGGGCCGGCCCGCGCTCCGCGGGTTCCAGGGCGCGGACGGTCTCCTCGTCGAGCACCACTTCCGGTGTGCCCCGGCGGGCCGCGTCCATCAGCAGCTCGCCGAGGACCCGGTCGCGCGCACCGGACACGGGGGCGGGCTCGGCGGTGGGCTGCCGGTAGGCGCGCGGCAGCCCCAACCCCCGTGCCTCGTCGAGCAGTTCCAGGACCGGGACCGGCCGTTCGGTGCCGTACCGTTCGAGGAAGGCCAGGTGGTAGTCGCGCAGCTGCGGATTGCCGCGCTGGACGGGGGAGGTCCGCCACAGCACCGTCGCGGCCTGCGCCACCTCCCGGGCCACGTCCCGCGGCAGGGTAAGCCGTATGCCCAGGGACAGGTCCGTCTGGAGGACGTCGGACGCCGGCCGCAGCGCCCGCATCCGTGCGGAGACCGCGGCCCGCCGGGACCGCCGTGCGCCCGGCGGGTCGGCGTCCAGGGAACGTAACTCCCCGTGAATCGCGCACAGTTCACGGGCCGCCGGGTGGTCGATCCCGTGCAGCCGGTCCCGTACGTGGTCGAGGGGCGCGGTGCAGTCGGGCGGCGGCGTCAGGTCGGTCAGCAGGAAGTGGCCGCGCACGAGCTGCCCGACGGCCGCCTCGACCGCCCCGTCGGGAGCCTGTGGGAACTGCCGCCCGGCCTCCTCGACCAGCCGGGGAAAGGGGGTGGGGCGTGCCGCGGCCGCCAGGAGGTGCCGGACCACCCGGGTATGCCGCACCGACCCCGTCACCTGCCGTTTCCCGGTGCGGTCATGGTGGTCGACCAGCACCAGACGGCCGTCCCGGACGGTGTGCAGGTTGTTGGCCGTGAGCCGGGCACGCTCCAGTACGGCGGGGGCCTCGCGCAGCGTCTCCAGCACGTCGTCCAGCCAGGCCGCGTCGGGCCGGGTCACGCTGCGCCCGCCGCCGACCGCTTCCCCCGCGGACGCCGCTCCGAACCCGGCGAGACCGACCCCCGCGAACAGGCCGAACGGAGTGGGGCGGTGGGACATCCGTGAGTGGTACTTCGTCAGCGACAGCGCGATACGGCGCAGCGACTTGAGCCGCAGCCGTTCCCCGGCGACGACCCGGTCCACCTCGGGGGCCAGGCTCGGACCGGCCAGGCCGACCGCTTCCATGAGCCGTGGGTCGGCGGCGAGCCGGGTGATGTGCCGGCGCAGCCGCTCCTCCTCGGGCGGGGCCTCGCCAGGCTGCCGGACCGGGGGCTCGTCCGGGGGCAGGGGGAGGGCCGCGGCCCGTACCAGGGCCACCGTCCCGCACTCGAAGGCCACCTCAGCCGCACCGCTCATGTCCGCCCCCGCCCCGTTCCCCTGCCACCGCCTCGGCCGGCATGGGTGCGGGGTGCTGCGGGACGGCCTCCCGCAGCACCCCGCACCCATGTCTCAGCAAGGCCAGGTGGTGGGCGAGCAGACCTGCGTCATGAGCTGCGGGTCCTGCGCCTTCACGGCGGTCTCGGCCGGCTCCATGAGGTCCATGTCCAGGTCGAGGTCGAATTCGTCCACGCTGATGGCGACGTTCTCCATGATCCCCTCCAAGAAAGATAATTCAATTCCGGAGTATTTCCGGTTGTTGCGGCGATATGGCGCAACCGCCGACGTATTCCATCCAAGGCCGCGGACCGGGGTCAAGCACCTTTGATCTTTGGCTGAGGACCAACTCCCGTGCTGCGGGCCTGTGTTAGGTTGCGCCCCACCTCGGTGCCCCGCGCGGCCTGCGCCGCCTCAGAGAGAAGTCGAGTTCAGAGGAAGCCGAACTCAGAGGAAGTCGAGCTCGGAGGTCAGCCGGACCCCCGTGCGGCGCAGCACCTCCTGCTGTACGCGCTCGATCGCCCGGGTGAAGCCGGTGGCGGTCGCCCCCTCGTCGGCGACCAGGGTGTAGTGCCGCGAGGAGACGCGCACGCCGGTGCCGACCGGGCTGTTCAGCTCGAAACCGGCCTGCCGGATGAGCCAGCTCGCACTGACCCGGGTCGAGCCGTCGGGGAACCGGTTCACCGGCGCACTGCGCGTCCGCAGGCCGTCGGCCTGCGCCGGGGTGATCTCGGGGCTGAGGAACACACTGCCGACCGACCGGTCATCGGCGCCCGCGCAGCCCAGCACCATGCCCTTGCTCCGCCGCACGGCGAGCACCGCCTGGGCCGCCTCGTCCAGGGGCACCCTGCTCCCGACCGGGACATCGAGCGCGGCGGCGACCGTACGGTAGGTGACCGGCGCGCTCAGTTCGGACCGGCGCAGCGCGAAGACCAGGGTCAGCAGGGTCCACCGGCGGGAGTGCTTGAAGACGCTGGTGCGGTGGCCCAGACCGCAGGCCGCGGCGTCCAGGGTGACCCTGCGGCCCAACTCCCAGTCCCACGCGGTCACTTCGACCAGACAGTCGGCGGTCTCCTGGCCGTAGGCGCCGACGTTCTGGACCGGTGTGGCGCCCGTGGTCCCGGGGATGCCCACCAGCATCTCCATGCCCGTGAGGCCCTCGGCGATGGTGGTGTCGACCAGGTCGCCGAGGAGGTGACCGGCCTGGACCTCGACCAGCACCCGGCCATCGGCGGTGCCGCCGGTGATCCGAAGGCCCTTGGTGCTCATCCGCAGCACGGCGCCCGGGCATCCGGCGTCGCCGACCACCACGTTGCTGCCCTCGCCGAGACAGACCGGGCGGCCAGGGGAGGCGTCGGCCAGTGCGACGAACGCGGGGAAGTCCGCGGGGTCGAACAGCTCGCAGAGGACCGCCGCCGGACCGCCGAGGCCCAGCGTCGTCATCGGGGCAAGCGGTACCTCATGAGTGACTCGCATATGTTCCTGTTCTCCTGGATGCCGTTCCATGTCGAGGGTCATGTCCTGATGCGCGCGGGGGAGGGGCCACCCTCAGTGTGTGACGGGCGGGACGCAGGCCCGCGCCGCCGCACGGGCGGTGGGCGCGGCCGTCGCACGGACAATCGCGGAACGGCCCTGCGGGCAACGGCACTTGGTGGCCACGCCTCAGCCCGCCGCCCGCGCCGGGTCCACGGCCAGCAGATCATCGGCCCGTTGCACGACGTCGCGCGCCACCGCGGCGTCGTACCGCACGAACCGCCGCCGCAGCGCGGTCAGCCGCGCGTGGGCACGCTGTGAGCTGACGTTTTCGGCCAGGGACAGCGCGTCCGTGGCGGCCTCCGCGGCACCGTCGAGTTCACGGCACGCCAGCCGCGCCTCGGCCAGCGAGGCGCTGTGCAGCAGCAGATTGCGCGGCTGGCCGCCCCGCAGCAGCTCGATCCCGCGGGTGAGATGCCCCTCCGCCCGGTCCGGGCGCCCCAACTCCAGCCAGGCCCGGCCGGCATCGGCCACCATGACGGCGGGGGTGAGCCAGTACGCCCAGGGCGGCTCGGCCGAGGGGCCGCCCGCCCGGCTCAGCTCGGCGGCGTCGTCCAGGGCCCGCCGGCAGGCCGCCTCGTCGCCGAGACCGGCGTGCGCCCTGGCCTCGCGGGTGGCCAGCAGCGCCTGGCCGATGCCCATGTCCTCGTGCACCGACCCCTTGCGGGCGATCCGGATCAGCCGCAGCGCCTCGTCCGTCCGGCCGGCCCAGCCGGCCCGGTAGCTCATACAGGAGATGATGTACGCGGCGAGCGGCCGGTCGCCGGCCGCCCGAGCGGCGCCCAGCGCGGCCAGGAAGCGGGAGCTGCTCAGCTCGTCCATGCCCTGATCAGCCGTCAACCAGGCGGCCAGCTGGCCGAGTTCGGCGATGATGCGGTGCAGTTGCCGCCCGGTCGAGGCGTCGTAGGAGTACTGGGCGGCCAGCTTCTCCGCCCACTGGAGGTCCTGCAGCGCCCACTCCAGGACGAGCCCGCTGCTGCCGCTGTCGTCCAGCCGGCGCAGCTGCTGGATTCTCGCGGCCAGCACCTCGATCGCGACCGCGGGGATCTCGTCACCCCGCAGCCGCGAGGGCGGCGGCAGCGCTTCGTCGGCCAGCAGCCAGTCCACCGCCGCGGTCAGCGGTTCCTGGCCGGCCGGCCGCCGGCCGGGCGCCGCGCGGCGCCGCTGGGCGGGGATGCGCCGGCACTGCGGGGCCGCGGACGGGAAGTGCTGGGGCCACAACGCCTCGACCGCGATCGGCTCGCCGAGCTTGTCGGACAGGATCGTGGCGACGATGTGCGGCAGCCGGCGCCGGGGGCATGCGCCCTTCAGCCAGTTGTACGGCGCCTTGCTGCTGATGGTGCCGTTGCCGCACCGCCTGTTGATCTCCCGGGCCAGCCGCTCCGGCGGCCAGGACAGCCGCGCCAGACAGGTCGCTAAGACGGACGTGTCGTTCATCGGCGGAGAACCTCCGCCGCGGCGGCACCCGATGCGGAGGGACCGGGCGGAGCGGTGTGCCGGTCGGGTCGGAACGGTCCCGGCGACTGCCGAAGGCGCCGCGGAGCCGGACCGGACCGGAGGGGAAGGGGGCCGATGATGTGCATAGCTGCTTCCCACGCCCCCCTGCCGACAACTGCCCAGCAAAAGTAGGGATTCCCTGGGGTGGAGCGGCAAATCTGTGACGACTGACACAGGTGCTGCGCACGATGTGCAAGTACTTGACACGGGCAGCAAGCGGCGCCGTCCGAGACCGTCACACCCGGTCCAGTTCCCGGGCCGCGGCCGGTTCCCGTACGGCTGCCGGGCGCAGCGCCCGCCAGTAGAGTGCGACCCCGACCGCCAGCACGGCCACCGCGAACAGGAACGGCGCCTCGAACGACCCGCTCACCTGCGCCAGCCAGCCGGTGAGCAGCACCCCGCCCGCGGTGGCAGCCGTGTTGAGGAAGTTCATCAGCCCGCTGACCGCCCCCACCGTTCCCGGCGGTGCGAGCAGTCCGGGCAGCCCCCAGGCGACCGGGGCGGCGATGGCCAGGCCCGCCAGGGAGACCGACATCCAGCAGACCGCGACGGCCGGCGAACCGGCGCTCCCCGCGGCGCCGATCGTGCCGCCGAGCGCCAGACCGCAGGTCAGCACGGTCCTGCGGACCACCCACGGGTCGCGGCCCCGGCGGATCAGCCGGTCCACCAGCCAGCCCCCGAGGGTGAGTTCGGCGACCGTCGCCACCGCCCACGGGACCATCGCGTAGAAGCCGGACTGCAACAGCCGTACGTGGAACTCCCGCTGGAGGAACTCGGGCATCCAGGTCAGCACGATGTTGATGGTGTAGCCGTAGCAGGCGAAGCCGCAGGCCACGAGCCAGACCCGGCCGGAGCGCAGCGCGGAGCGGAACTCCCGCAGCCCGCCCCGGTCGGCGTCCCGTGCCCCGCCCCGGAGGATGAACTCCCGCTCCGCCGGCCGCAGCGAGCGGTACGCGGACGGCTCCCGGTAGCCCCACCACCACACGGCGGTGAACAGCAGGCTGAGCGCCGCGCTGAACAGGAACCCGGCCCGCCAGCCCCACTCGCTCATCACGAACGCCAGCACCGGGAACGCCACCATGTTGGCGAGCTTGGTGGCGCCGTCGAACAGGGCCGTCGCCATCCCGCGCTCACTGACCGGGAACCACGCCGCGGTCGCCTTGGAGGCGCCGACCATCGACGGCCCCTCGGCCACCCCGAGCAGCAGCCGCGCCAGGATGATGGGGCCGACACCGCCGGCCACCGCGGTCAGCAGGCCGGCGACGGCCCATAACGCGGACGCGATCCGGGTCAGCCGCGAGACGCCGAACCTGTCCACCAGCAGGCCGGCGGGTAACTGCACCAGGCAGTACGACCAGGTGAACGCAGAGAGCACCACCCCGAGTTGCTGGAGGTCCAGACCGAACTCGTCGGCGATCGAGGAGCCGGCCACCGAGATCGCCGTACGGTCAAGGAAGTTGACGACGATGCCGCCGGCGAGCAGTCCGCCGATCGCCCAACGGGTGCGTCCACGGGGTTCCACGAGCGTGCGCAGCCTTTCCTGGTGAAGCCTCTCCGGCACTCCGGAGCCGGTGCCGGGCGGACGCTACTCCTGTTGCCGAGGGGGCGGCCGTCGGGAGTGTCGAGAAATGGCGGTGGCGCGCCAGGAACGCGCCACCGCACCGCGCCGCACAGGTGTACGGGCCCGCTGGCCGGCACCCCGACAATGGCTGAAATTCAGGAAGGACCTGGTGCCCCGTCCGGCCCCGCTACGACACCACGTCCCGCAGTGGCTTGCCCTCCAGATGGTCGATGACGTTCTGCACGGCGGCCAGGGCGATACGGACCAGGGTCTCGCGGGTGACGCCCCCGACATGCGGGGAGAGGACCACGTTCGGGGCCCTGAGCAGACGCAGTGCCGCCGTGGGCGGTTCGGGTTCGAAGACGTCGAGACCCGCCCCGGCGAGCGTGCCCGCCTCCAGCGCGTCCGCGAGGGCGTCCTGGTCGATGAGGGCACCCCGTGCGGTGTTGATGACGAACGCGGTGGGCCTGAGGAGGGCGAGGCGCTCCGCGTCGAGGAGACCACGGGTCCGTTCGGTGAGCGGGGCGTGCAGGGTGACGTAGTCGGAGGTGCGCAGCAGGTCGTCGAGGCCCAGGTACCGGGCGCCGCCGAGACGGGCCTCGACCTCCGGCGCGGCGGCCCTCGGCCCCGTGTAGACGACGGTCATGTCGAACGCGACGGCGCGGCGGGCGACTTCCTCACCGATGTGGCCGAGACCGACAATGCCGAGGGTCTTGCCGGAGAGTTCGGTCAGGGACTGCTGGAGCCGCGGCAGCGCCCAGTCCGCCCGGACGAGGGCGGTGTGCGCCGGGACCAGCTGCTTGGCCAGGGCGAGCATCAGGGCGAAGGTCTGCTCCGCCACGTTCTGCTTCTCCGCGCCGCTGGAGCCGATGTTGCAGACCGGGATGCCCCGCTCCCGGGCCGCTTCCAGGTCGACGTAGTCGAAGCCGTGACTGGCGCACTGGACGAGCTCCAACTGCGGCGCGGCGGCGAGATGCCCGGCGGTGACCGGACTCAGCCCGGTGATCAGGAGCTGCGCGTCGCGCAGCGCCGCCGGGTCCTCGTCGGCCGACTCGACGACGGTGACCCGGGCCTGGCCGGGGAAGATGCCGGCCAGCGCGGCTCCGGCGGCACGGCCGCCGACATGCGGCGAGACGACGGCGAGAACGTTCTTCACGGCCTGCGGCTCCGGGGCCGGCTGCGGCGCGGTGGTCATACGGACTCCTCGGTCAGGTCGTCGGCGGTCAGGGTGGCGGGGCGGGAGTGCCCGGACAGTGCGAGGGTGAGGTCGAACTCGGCGAGCAGACAGCGCACCACATGCTCGACGCCCGCCTGGCCGTCGAGGCCGAGACCGTAGGCGTAGGGCCGCCCCACCAGCACCGACTGCGCGCCCAGGGCGAGCGCCTTGACGATGTCGTCGCCGGTGCGGATACCGCTGTCGAAGAGGACGGTGAGCCGCCCGCCGGCCGCCTCGGCGACCCGGGGCAGCGCGTCGGCGGCGGCGACGGAGCCCGCCACCTGACGGCCACCGTGGTTGGAGACGACCACCCCGTCCACACCGGCCTCGGCGGCCCGCAGCGCGTCGTCCGGGTGCAGGATGCCCTTGAGCACGATCGGCCCGTCCCAGTTCTCCCGCAGGAACGCCAGGTCGGGCCAGGTCTTGGCGGGGTCGGCGAACATCCCCACGAAGTGCCCGACGGCCGCGTTCGGGTCCTCGTGCACCGGCTTGGCGAGCCCGGCCTGGAACGCGGGGTCGGTGAAGTAGTTGGCGGTGCCCACACCGTGCAGGAACGGCAGATAGGCCTGGTCGAGATCGCGCGGCCGCCAGGCGAGCAGCGGGGTGTCGAGCGTGACGAACAGGGCGGTGTAGCCGGCCGCCTTCGCCCGGTTCAGGAAACTCCGGGTGACCTCGCGGTCCTTCGCCCAGTACAGCTGGAACCACCGCTCCCCGTCACCCATCGCCTCGGCGACCTGCTCCATGGGCGTGCTGGAGGCGGAGGACAGGATGTACGGCACGCCCTGGGCCGCGGCGGCCCGGGCGGCGGCGGACTCGGCGTCCGGGTGCATGATCGACAGCACCCCGACCGGCGCCAGCGCGAGCGGCGCGGGCAGCGCCCGGCCCCACAACTCCACGGACAGATCGCGCTCGTGCACATCGCGGAGCATCCGCGGGACGATCCGCCGGCGGTCCAGCGCGGCCCGGTTGGCGTCGGCGGTGCTGCCGGTGCCCGCGCTGCCCGCCACATAGCCGACCGGCCCGGGCCCGAGCCGCTGCTCGGCGAGCCGCTCCAGCCGGCTCAGATCCGTCGGCAGCCGCGGTACGGCGCCCGTCATGCCGTGGAGATAGATCTCGTACTGGAAATCCGCCCAGTGCTTCGCCATCCGTCCGCTCCGCCTCTCGTCGCTGCGACCGCGTGTCCCCCGCGATCCTGGCGACAGTGACAAGACCCGTCCACCGTCCTGCGCACAACACGCGGGTGGAATCATCACCCTGTGACAGAGGAACGGGACCGCGTCCGGCAGCAGCTGACCGCCGACCCACGGGTTGTGCCGGCGATCGTCGCCGCCGTCCGCGCGCAGGTACCGGCCTACGCCGTGCTCGACGGGAGCCGGCTCCACGAGGTACGGGCCATCGCCGCCTGGGCGCTGGACCGGCTGCTCCATCTCTGGGCCACCGACGGCGCGCTCACCCCCGCCGACCTCCGGCGGTTCCGCGGGATCGCGGCGGCGCGGGCCGCGGACGGCCGCCCGGTGCAGGCGGTGCTGCGCGCCTACCGGGTCGCGGCGACCGCCCTGACCGACGAGATCGCGGCCGCCGGGCCCCCGCTGGGAGCGGCGGACGCCTTCGCCCTCACCCGCATGGCGCTGACCACCCTCGACACCCTCGCCGAGGAGATGGCCACCGCCTACACCGCCACCAGCGAGGACCTGGCCGGCGACCGCGATCGCGCCCTGCGGCTGCTCCTCGACGACCTGATCACCGGCCGCCACGCCTCCATCGGCGCCCTGACCGACCGCGCCGCCCGCCTGGACATCCAACTCCCCGACCCGTACTGCCTGTTGGTGGCCGAACCCATCGACCAGCCCGGCCCCGCCCCGACCCAGGAAGCCGCCCTCGCCCTCCTCGCCGCGGTCACCGCTCCTGGAGAGCCGGGAGGGCCGGGAGGGCCCAGAGGCCCCGGAGTGCCCGGAGCCACCGGAGAATCCGGAGACCCCGGAGAGCACGAAGTCTCCGGAGCCCCTGGGGAACCCGCCGCCGCACCCGCCACCTCACCCGTGACGGTCCGTGGCTCGCGGTTCGTCCTGCTGCTGCCCGCCGCGGCCGCCGGCCGGGCACCGCAGGCCCTGCACGAGCGGGGCCTGCGCGGCTGCGCGATCTCGGAGGAGAGCCTGGACCGGATCGCCGTCGCCTACCGCCTCGCGGCCGACGCCCTCGACACGGCGCCCGCACACGCCCACCACCCCACGCGGGTCCTCACGGACGGGGACGCCCAGGTGCTCGCCCTCCTGGGCGGCCGCCCCGCCGTCACCCCCGAACACCTCAGCCGCCTGATCCTCGGCCCCCTCACCCAGCCCGGCCGCGATCACCTCATGGCGGCCCTCACCGCCTACCTCGACACCGGCTCCGCCAACGCCGCCGCCCGCAGACTCGGCCTCCACCCCCAGTCCCTCCGCTACCGCCTCCGCCGCATCAGCGACCTCACCCAACGTGACCCCCGCGACCCCTGGCAACGCCTCACCCTGGACATCGCCCGGACGATCGGGCTCTGAGATCAGGCATTGAGGGGGTGGCGGGTCCGGCAACCCGCGCAAGGGGCGGATCGACGCCCCGACCTCCGCCCCCTCAACCCTCCTTGTTGGCCTTGAGCTTCCGCCACACCGTGCTCAGCGCTTCGAGGTCCTCCTGGTCGAGGAGGTCGGTGAACACCGGGGCCAGGCAGGTGCGTCGGGTGGCGTCGGCCTCTTCGAAGAGGCGGTGGCCTTCCGGGGTGAGGGAGACCTCGACGGAGCGGGCGTCGCGGGCCGAGGGGGTGCGGGTGACGAGCCCGCGGCTCTGGAGGGCGTCCACGACGCGGGAGACCTGGCTGCGGCTGAGCATGGTGCTGTTGCCGAGCACCGAGGCCGGTACCGGTTCCGGGCTGGAGGCGAGCCAGAGCATCACCTCGAACCAGGAGACCGGCAGGTCGTGGGCCTTGCTCAGGGCGCGGTCCACGCGTTCGGTGAGGACGGTTCCGGCCCAGACCAGCCCGTAGAAGGCGTGATCGGCCACGGACATCTCGGCCTGGGTGAGCTTCCTTTTCGCCATGCGGCAAGGCTACCGGTTGCGTGTATGTGCACACAATGCTTATGGTGTGTGTACACGCACGTAAGTGCCGCAAGTCTTCTCCGTACGGCCGAAAGGTTCGCCATGTCTTCCCCCACGTCCAAGGTTGTTCTGATCACCGGCACGTCCTCCGGCATCGGCCTGGCCGCCGCGGTCGCCGCCGCACAGACCGGCTGGCGGGTGGTGGCGACGCTGCGCGACACCGGCCGCGCCGGCGCGCTGCGCGAGGCGGCCGGGGAAGCGGGGGTGGAGCTGGACGTCCGGCAGCTGGACGTCACCGACGAGGGCTCCGTCGCCGCCGCGGTCGACGGAGTGATCGCCGATTACGGCCGCCTCGACGCCGTGATCAACAACGCGGGTGCCGGACACCTCGGCACCCTGGAGAACGAGACTGTGGCCGAGGTGCGCACGGTGATGGAGGTGAACTTCTTCGGGGTGCTCCATGTCTCGAAGGCGGCACTGCCGCACCTGCGGGCCACCGGCGGCCGTCTGATCACCGTCACCAGCGTCGGCGGGGTCGTCGGCCAGCCCTTCAACGAGGCGTACTGCGCGGCCAAGTTCGCCGTCGAGGGGTACATGGAGAGCCTGGCGCCGGTGGCGGCCCGGCTCGGGGTGTCCGTGTCCGTGGTCGAGCCCGGCGCCGTGGCGACCGAGTTCGTCAACAACATCGGGGCCGATCTGTCGGCCGAGGTGGCCGCCGCCGGCCCGTACGCGGACGCGCTCCAGGCGTACCTGGACCGCACCGTCGCGCAGTTCCTCAACGGCGCGCAGACCCCCGCCGAGGCCGCCGGGACGGTGCTGGAGGCGCTCACCGCGGACCGGCCCGCGTTCCGCCTCCAGACCTCGGACTGGGCGCGGCAGTTCACCGGCATCAAGCTCACCGACCTGGACGGCTCGGCGGTGCTCGGCCTCACGGCCGGCTGGGTCGGCTGACCCGGGGGGCCGGACACCGGCCCTACGCCCGGTCCCGGGAGAGCGCCGGGACGCGCAGCCGGCGTGCGCTCTCGTCGTCGAAGTCCGCGCAGAACGCGCCGAGGACGTCTTCGAGATGCTCCAGGGAGCGGGCGGTGTAGAGGACGGGCTGGTAGCCGGAGATGCGGTACGGGGTGGCGGCCGCGGCGCGCGGGTCCAGGGGGCGGATCGTCCGCCGGTCGTGGGCGCCGATCTCGCCGTAGGAGGACAGGAGGGCGGCGCCGAAGGCCTTGGGTGTGCCGGATTCGGAGATCAGCCCGTATTCGAGGGTGAACCAGTAGACCCGGCTGAGGATGTCGAGGGCCTCGTCGGTCTCGGTGCGGTTGGCGGCCTGTCCGATGAGCCGGTAGAGCCGGGCCAGGCGCACGCTCGACAGATGGACACCGTGCCCGAAGACGTCGTGCAGGACATCGGGTTCGGGCGCGTACAGCGGGACCGCGGGGTGGCGGACGAACTGCACGGCGTGGAAGTAGCCGTGCTCCATCGCGCCCAGGAACCGCTCGTTGGGCACCACTCCGCCGGCCAGTGTGAAGGCGAATCCCGTACGGGCGGTGAGGGCGGCGCTGACCTCCGTGTGCTGGGGGATGCGGTCGGCGCGGATGCCCGCGTCCTCGGTCGCGTCCAGTACCGCGCGGCACGCGTGCGCGTGGTGTGCCGGGGCGAGGGCCCGGTGTACCGCCCGCCAGGTGCGGTGTTCGTCCTCGGTGTACGCAACGGCCGGGTAGGGCGCCCCCACGCGAAGCCCTTCGGCCCGCGCGGCCAGCGCGTCACGGCGGCGCCGGTAGGCCGGATCGCTGCGGCCGGGGTGCTGGTCCGGGAGCCCCAGCCGGCCGTCGGCGGAGATGGGGGTGTACTGCCACGCAGTGCTCATGTCCGTCACCTTGTTCGGCACAGGTGATACGGGCGCCGGCCGCAGACCACCGCCGGCCGCGGGGGAGCCGCGGGGCGCCCGGTCTCCAGGATCTCACCGAACCGGCCGGACGGCCGGATGAGTGGCGGGCCGCGGGGCATCGGCCGCCGTGGGCGTTCGCGGCCGCCCCGCGCGGAGAATCGGCACCGGAAAATCAAACCAAAGAGATTCTCTGGGAATTGCCATTGTTGTTACCGGAATTGGTGGTGGCACGGAAGCGGAAATGGGTGGCGGGGGTTCGCCGCCGGGGCGGTGCCGGTCGGCGTATCGACTGTCCCGGCCGGGGCGAACGGGGTCACGCCGCGGCCCGGTGACTCTCCCGGAAAGCTGTGTCCAGCATCTATATTCCTGCTGTTCCGCGCGGATGGGTCGGGGGAGGGGAAAGGACCGATCGTGCCCGGCGGTGCGTTGGCGGTCCGTGATGACCGTGCAACTCCGGCCATATTTGGGCTGGTTGACGATCCGGCCGGCGAGACGGGTGCAGGTGTTACCTTGCGTTACACTTCGGGATTCCGGGCTATGTTACCGGCCGGAAAACGGAACTTTCCGGAGTGATACGGAACGAATTGAACTTTTCGGTACTGTCCGGAACGCCCGCCGGATGACGGTGCTTCAGAGGGTCAACTCACAACTCACTTTCATATCGTTGTGACTTTGATTCTTGACGGTGGGGCGGGAGGTGTCGTTCACTTCAGCCGTTCTGGGCCGGTCAGGTCAGGGCGGCCCCTTTGGAGGTACCGGAAGATGAATGCAATAATGCGGCGTGCTCTCACCGGCGCGGTGGCGCTTTCGCTCGCAGCACCCTTGGCGGGCTGTGGCAGCGATCAGGAAGAGGCCGGTGCCGGCAAGGACTCCATAGGTCTGCTGCTCCCGGAGAGCAAGGCGGCCCGCTATGAGAAGTTCGACCGCCGTATCATTTCGTCGCGTATTGCATCGCTCTGCCTCGAATGCAAGGTCGACTACCACAATGCCGAGCAGCAGGTCGACACTCAGAAGAGACAGTTCGACGCCCTGGTGAAGAAGGGCGTCAAGGTCATCATTCTGGACCCGGTCGACGCCGCGGCGGCCAAGGAGTGGGTGGACTCGGCCGCGAAGAGGGACGTCAAGGTCATTGCGTACGACCGGCTCGCCGAGGGTGATGTCGCGGCCTATGTCTCCTACGACAACGAGCGGATCGGCCGGCTCCAGGCGCAGGGCATTCTCGCCGCCCTCGGTTCCCAGGCGGCCACCTCCGACATCGTCATGATGAACGGCTCGCCGACCGACCCGAATGCACCGGCCTACAAGAAGGGCGCCCATGACGTCCTCGATGGCAAGGTGAACAAGATCGTCTTCGAGAAGGACATCCCCGACTGGTCCGAGGCACGGGCCAAGAAGGAGATGACCGATCTCATCAACGCCGAGGGCGCGGAGGGCTTCGACGCGGTCTACTCGGCCAATGACGGGATGGCGGGCGGCATCGCCCAGGCACTCAAGTCGGCCGGAATCAAGAATGTGCCGGTCGGCGGCCAGGACGCCGAACTGCCCGCGTTGCAGCGCCTGGTGGCCGGCACCCAGTCCTTCACCATTTACAAGGAAGTCCGGCCGGAGGCCGAAACCGCCGCCGAAATCGCCTTCCGTCTGCTGCGCGGCAAGAGCATCAAGTCACTGACGACGACCACCGCCGACAGCAAGAGCAAGTCCGGTATCCCCGCCAAGCTGTTCAAGGCGCAGATCGTCACCAAGAAGAACATGAAGAACACCGTGGTGCGCGACGGCGCCGTGCGGACCGACCTGCTCTGCGAGGGCCTCACCAGCGCCTGCAAGTCCGTCGGCCTGGAGTGACCGTCTCCCGTTGACTGCCTTACGGGGCAGGAAGTGCCCGTCGGCGGCCGGTGAGGTGCACCGGCCCCGGCGGGCACGGCGGTCATCCCCCGCGCCCGGCCTCGCCCCGGCCGCCACGGTTCCTCAACGCCGGAGCCAGTCGTACGCCGCCCGCGCCGTGAACTCCCGCCGGCCGCCCCGGAACAGCAGCCCGGCGCTCGTGAACGCCGGGTCGTCGGCGGTGGCGGCCACATACGGGACGGCGATGCACCGCATCCCCGCCCGGTGCGCCGCGAGCGCCCCGGGCGCCGCGTCCTCCAGCACCACGCAGTCGGCGGGGACGGCACCGAGCCGCCGCGCGGCCTCCAGGAACACATCCGGCGCCGGCTTGCCGTGCGCCACCTCCTCGGCCGACACGACCGTGGTCAGCAGCGCGTCGAGCCCGGTACCGGCCAGCACCGCCTCGATCGCGGCCCGAGACGAGCCGGACGCCACCGCCATCGGATGCCCGGCCGCCGACAGTCGCTCCACCAGGACGCGCATCTCGGGGAAGACCTCGGTGTGCGCCCGCGCCAGCTCCAGATAGGCGCGGTTCTTGCCGGCCAGCAGCTCCTCGACCGGGGCGTCGAGACCGAACTCCGCGCGCAGCACCTCCAGCGTCTCGCGGGTGCCGATGCCGATGAAGCGGGTGTGGTGCTCCCAGCTGAAGTCGGGCACCCCGTAGGCGGCCAGCAGCCGGCGCCCCGCCACGTAGTAGTTCGGTTCGCTGTCCACCAGGGTGCCGTCGAGGTCGAAGATCACCGGTGCGGGCGGGGCGGGGGAGGTGCTCATGTCCACCAGCATGCCAAGCGGCGGCTCACTGCGGCCCGCCGCCGCCCACCGCCTCGACCAGCGGCAGCATCCGGTGCGGCACCCGCTCCCGCAGCGCCATCTCCGTACGGGTCCGGACCACGCCCGGCAGGCTGATCAGCCGCTGGATCACATCCTCCAGATGCGCCGCGTCCCGGGCCACCACCCGGGTCAGCAGATCCCCGCCACCGGTCGTCGAGAACGCCTCGATGATCTGCGGCACCTCCGCGAGCGCGTCCGCCACCTCCTCCAGATGCCCCTGCGTGACCTCGATATGGACGAAGGCGAGCACGGGGTGGCCGAGCGCGGCGGGGGACAGTCGCGGGCTGTACGCGGTGATCACACCGTCCCGTTCGAGGCGGTCGAGCCGGGCCTGGACGGTGCCCCGGGCGACGCCGAGGAGTCGCGCGTACTCCCGGACGCTGGTGCGCGGCTGCTCCAGCAGCAGTCGCAGGATCTTGGCGTCCAGCGCGTCCACGGCCATGCGGGGCGGTCTCCTCACGGTGGCTGAAAGGGAGCGGTCACGCTCGGTCACGTTCCCGCCCATTGGCCCCCTGTCGGCGGTCGAGGGAGCCAGAAGACTGTACCAATGGCACAGCACTTCCGGCCTCTGTTGAGCAACCTGCCGCAGAGATGCTGTGATGGTCACGTCGATGGCGCTGCGGGATTCCGCGGCGCCTTTTTCATGCGGATGTGCCGGGAGGACGGAAGCTGTGCTGAAGAGGGTGTTCGTGGCCCCCGATCCGGGGCTGCTGCGGCTGCGCGGCGCCACCCGGGCCGTGCTCGGCATCGGCCTGGCGGTCACGGTGTGTGCCCTCACCGGCCACTCGCTCGTCGCGGCCATCACCGGCGGACTCGCCGCACTGCTCGCCCTCTTCACGGTCACCGACACCACGGTCCGCGGCCAGCTGGTCACCACCGCGCTGCTGCCCGCCGTCGGCTTCCCGGTGCTCGCCGCCGCTGCGGTGCTGCACGACCACCCGCTGGCGCGGGACGCGGTCTTCGTCGCCGTCGTGGGCGCCGGGGTCTACGCCCGCCGCTGGGGACCGCGTGGCCACGCCCTGGGCGTGTTCGCGTTCATGACCTTCTTCGCGACGCAGTTCCTGCACACCGTGCCGGAGCAGCTGCCCGAGCTGTACACCGCGGTCGCCCTCGCGCTGCTCGCCGCCGCGACCGTCCGCTTCGCCGTGTGGTGCTACGAGCTCCGGCTGCCCCCGGTGGCCGTGCCCGTGCCGTCGGCGGCCAGGGGGCTGGCCCGGGCGACCACCCGCCAGGCGATCCAGGCGACCGCCGGCAGCGCCTTCGCCCTGCTCGTCGGCCAACTGCTCTCCGAGCAGCGCTGGTACTGGGCGGTGGGCGCCACCTGGTGGATCTTCGTGAACACCACCTCGCGCGGCGAGACCCTGGTCCGGGGCTTCCGCCGGGCGCTCGGCACGGTGCTCGGCATCGCCCTCGGCCTGGTCGTCGCCGTCCCGCTGCAGGGGGCACTCGTCCCCACGGTCGCCCTCGTCGCGGTCTGCGTGTTCGGGATCTTCTACACGGCCGCGGTCTCCTACACCTGGATGATGCTCGCGGTGACGCTGATGGCCGGGCTGCTGTACGGGCTACTGGGGGTGCTCGACCCCGCACTGCTCGCGCTGCGCCTCGCCGAGACCGGCGTCGGGGCGCTCGGCGCGGCGCTGGCCGTGCTCCTGGTGCTGCCCGTCACCACCCACGCCACCACCGACGCCTGGATCGAGCGCGCCCTGCGCTGCGTCCACCGGTGCACCGCCGAGGCCGCCGCCCGCCTCGCCGGCTCCCCGACCGCCGACCCCGCCCCGCACGTCGCCGAACTGGCGCCCCTGCTGCACCGGGTGCGGCTCTCACTCGCCCCCCTGGTGCACCCGCTCAGCCCGCTGCGCGCCCGTAAGGCACGGGCCCGCCAGGTGCTCGCCCTGCTCGACGACTGTGCCCGCGAGGTCCGGGGGCTGGCCTCCATCGCCGCCGACCCGGAGGCCTCCCACGACGCCCGGCTCACCGCCGCCTGCCAGCGCGTGGAGGCCGCCGTCGAGGCCCTCACCGCACCGCGCAGCACCCGCCGCCCGGCGACCGCCGCCGTCACGGTGTCGCAGCCCTCGGCGGCGGAGCCCGCGCTCGCCCATCTGCACGGCCTGGAGCAGGCGCTGTCCGAACTCTCCGCGCCGCTGCGCAGCTCCCCGCGCGCCCCGCTGGTCGACGCCTGACCCGCGGCCCGGCCCGCCCCCGTGCCCTCCGGAGGACGTCCGGTCCACGGCCCGAGGGCGGGAACCGGCCACGGCCCGGAACGCCCCGCCCGTGACTGTTAGCGTCGCCGCAGCACCTCAACGGGCAGGCGGACGAAGGGCGGACCAGTGGGGACGAGCGTCAGCGGCCGGCGGGCCTACATCGGATCGTTCACCACGGCCGGCGGGCCCGGCATCACCACCGCGGCCGTCGACCCGGACTCCGGCGCCCTCACCCCGCTGCACTCCACCGACGCCGTGCCCAACCCCTCCTACCTGGCGCCGAGCCCCGACCGGCGGTACCTCTACGCGGTGAGCGAGACCCCGGACGGCGCCGCGGCCGCCTTCACCCTCACCCCGCGGGGACCCGAACTGCTCGCCCCCGCCGTCCCCGTGGACGGCGCCGACCCCACCCACCTCACCCTGGCCGACGGCCGGCTCCTCACCGCCAACTACAGCTCCGGCAGCGTCAGCACACTCCCCGTACGGGCCGACGGCACCCTCGGCGGACCCGCCACCGTGCTCACCCACCGGGGCAGCGGCCCGCGGGCCGACCGCCAGGAGGGCCCGCACGCCCATGCCGTACTGCCCGATCCCAGTGGCCGCTGGCTGCTCAGCGTCGACCTGGGCACCGACTCGGTGCGCAGCTGCGCCCTCGGCGGCGACGGAGCGCTGACCGTGCACACCGAGGCCCGGCTGCGGCCCGGCAGCGGCCCGCGGCATCTCGCCTTCCACCCGCGCGGCGACCGCGCCTATGTCGTCAACGAACTCGACCCGACGGTGACGGTCTGCCGCTGGGACGCCGGCCGCGGCGAGCTGACGCCGCTGACGGAGACCGGCCTCCTCCCGGAAGGCGCCGCCACCGGCACCTACCCCTCCGAACTGGTCGTCTCCCCGGACGGCCGGTTCGCCTGGGCCGCCAACCGGGGTCATGACAGCCTCTCGGTGCTCGCCCTCGACGCCTCCGGGGACACCGCCACGCTCGTCACCACCGTGCCCTGCGGCGGGCATTGGCCCCGTGACCTGGCGCTGCACCCCGACGGCCGGCACCTCTACGCGGCCAACGAGCGCTCCGGCGACCTCACCTGGTTCACCGTCGACCCGGCGACCGGCATCCCGGCCAGGGCCGGTTCCGTCGCGGCACCGGCCGCCTCCTGCGTGGTCTTCGTCTGACGGCCGGCCGTCTCACCCCTGCGGAAAACGTCCGCCGAAATACACCTGGGTCTCGGTGACCCGGCCGTCCCGCACCGTCATCACCTCGACATTGCGGTGCCGCTCGCCCGTCGTCAGCTCGTACTCGTAACGGACGAAGACCTGCTCGTCGTCGAGGGCCACGGCATCGAGGATCTCCTGCCGGCGCAGCCGGTCCGCCGTGGGGAAGCAGATCTCAAGGAAGGCGGCCTTGCCGATGTGGTCGTCCTGCGGGCTGGTGAACACGAAGTCCTCGGCGAGCAACCGGTCCATGGCGGCGCGGTCCTGGACGAGATAGGCGGCGAAGGCGGCGCGGACGACATCGACGGGCGACATGAACTTCCCTCCGTGGGCGGCCCGCTCACCCGGGAGCGGCGAGCGGCGGCGTATGGCCTCGTGCAGGACGGTAGACCGCGCGCGGCGCCCGGACTCATCGGTCGGCGCGTCGGTCGGCGTGTCAGGGGGACGACAGGCGCCCTGTGCGCGTCTCTCGCGGGCTTGCGGCCGTCCGCCCGGCCCCGCGGTGACCGCCCCCGCTCCAGGCCGCCTGGCGGCCGTCTGCGCCGCTCAGACCGGAAACGGACGTATCGCCTCCGCCCGGACACGGCGAAGGGCCGCCCCGCGCGCTGCGCGAAGACGGCCCTTCGGAGAACGTTGTCGATCCGGAGCGACTAGCGGATCGGAACCCCCTGCGTCTGCGTCGGCAGGGTGATGCCCATCGCGGCCGCGTAGTTCGAGAGCACCAGCCGTCCCACCGTGCCGTAGGCGCCCAGCGCCTCGGCCGAGGCGCAGCCCGCTTCCGCCGCGGCCGCGGCCAGCAGGCCCTCGGTGATCTCCGGGCCGATCAGGTACGGGGCCAGCGCCAGCTGCTGCGAACCGGAGCCCCGCAGCTGCTCGGCGGTACGGGAGATGGCGCCCTCCTCGTCCAGGGCGGCGGCCAGCACCGGCACCGCGAGCCGCGCGGAGAGCAGCATGCCGGTGATCCCGGCGGCCTGTACGGCCTCCTCGCCGCCCACGGTGGCGAGGATGATGCCGTCAGCGGCCGTGGCGACCGTGAACAGCCGGGCACGGTCAGCGCGCGCCAGACCGGCCTCGGACAGTCGGACGTGCAGCGCCTCGGCGAGCAGCGGGTGCGGGCCGAGGACATCGGTCAGCTCGGCACCGGAACCGCTGTTCATCATCGCCTGGCGTATCCGGCGCAGCAGGGCGCTGTCCGGTCCGGCCAGCAGCGGCACCACGACGGCGGCGGGGCCGGGGTCGGGCTGTCCGTCGGCGCCCACCCGGTCCTTCTGCTCGGCGGCGGCCTGCGCCAGCACGGCCTCCAGGGACGGGAACTCGTCGTCGCCCCCGTCGACATAGCCGATCCGGGCGTCGAGGCCCGGGAGTTCGGAGCGGGCGATGCTGGAGACCTCCTCCGCCAGGCTGCGCGAGGCGGCGGAGGGGGAGCCCGGTACGGCCAGCACCAGGGCGGGTGCGCCCTCGGGTGCGGCGAGCGGCTCCGGCTTGCGGTGGCGGCCGGTCTGCCGTCGCGGCATTCGTACCGGCAGGCCGGGTGCGGCTCCCGGGCTCGGGGAGGCGGCGTCAAAATCGGGCGAGCCAGGTGCGGGCCCAGTGGGGGAACTCATGGCGTCGCATGCTAACGCCTCGGACCACCCCCGCGCGGAGGGAGGGTTCGGTCGAGCGGTATCCGTCCCGATTTATCCCGCGCGTCACCCCGGCACAAGCCGTGTGATCTGCAACAACTTCCGATCGGCGGGCAGCGTCAGCCGGTCGCGGGCCAGTGCCGCGGCGAGGGCCAGTGCCCCGTCGAGCGGGCTCCCGGCGGCGGCCGTCAACCGGGCGTCCGGCAGCCGCTCGGCGAGTGCCGTACGCAGCGGAGCCAGCAGGGGTTCGCCCATGTCGAACAGCCCGCCGGAGCAGGCCACCGCGCGGCCCGCGCCCGGTGGGCAGACCGCGGCAGCGGCACCGGCGAGATGGTCCGCCGCGGCCCGCAGGACGCCGGCGGCCACGGCGTCGTCCGCAGTGGCGCAGCGGGCGACCTCCGGGGCGAACGAGGCCAGTACGGCGGGCCGGTCGGGGCGCGGATAGAGCGCGCCGGGCAGCTCGGTGACCGGTCCGAACACCGCTTCCGCGCGCGCCAGCAGGGCGGCCGAACCGCCCGGCCGTCCGTCGTACGCCCGCAGTGCGGCCTCCAGCCCGGCGCGGCCGATCCAGGCGCCGCCGCCGCAGTCGCCCAGCAGATGGCCCCAGCCGTCCGCGCGGCGCCAACCGCCTTCCGTGGTCAGGTCGGTGCCGAGGGCGACCACGCCGGTGCCCGCGGCGAGGACGGCGCCGGCCCGCTGGCCCAGCGCCCCGGCGTACGCGGTGACCGCGTCCGCGGCCAGCGCGAGCCGTCGCACCCCGAACGCGGTCGCCAGCGCGCCCGGCAGCCGGGTGCGCAGCTCCTCGCCCAGCGAGGCCATACCGGCCGCCCCCACGCACACCGCGGTGAACCCGTCGGCGCCGGTCTCCCGTGCCAACTCCGCCGCAGCGGGCAGGAGTTGGGACAGCAGATGCTCCGCGTCGATGCCCTCGGGGCCGGTGCGCACCGGCTCGTGCGAGGTGCGCAGGGCCAGGAGCCGGGCCTCGGCGTCGTCGGCGCGGGCGACGGCGATCCGCAGCCCCGAGCCGCCCGAGTCGACGCCGAGCACCTGGCCGCGGAGCGCGCCGTGGCAGGTGGGCTCACCCAAAGCCGCGGGCGTCCTGCTTGAGGGCGGTGTCGACGGTCAGGGCCGTGGCGACGACCAGGCTCAGCAGCGGGTCGGGCAGCTGCTGGTGGATCTGCAGGACGTAGTTGTCCGCGCTCGTGAACATCGTCTTGGCGAGGCCCTCCCAGGTCTTGGTGATCCGGGCGACCTCGGTGTCGGCGTGGTCCACGATGGCGAAGTTCCAGGCGCGCCAGTTCTCGGCCTTGATGGCGCCGATCTGCTGGCCGTTGACCGTCATCGCGAAGTTGATCTTCCCGATGGCGTTCTGCTGGACGATCTCGCCGATCTGCGAACCGTCCGGACGCTGCACGATCACCTTGGACTTGATGAACTTCGCGGGCCGGGTCAGCATCAGCTGCGGCTGGCCGTACGCGTCCCGGATCTCCAGCTTGTGGGTCATGTACTGGTCGAGGCTGGAGACGACCCGGAGCACCTTCTTGGCCGTGCTCTGGCCGACCTGCACGACCGCGCCCAGGGCGTTGCCGTGCTGGTCGAAGACGCCGTACTCGTTGGTGACCTCGATCAGCTTGGCCTTCTGGTTGACCACCAGCACCGGTTCGGTGAAGAGAGTGCCACCGCCCGGACCGCCGGACGCCACTCCGGCCTGCTGCTGCACCTGTCGCTGCACGGCGCCCGGCTGCCCCGCCATCGGCTGCTGTCCGTACGGCTGCTGCACCGGCTGGCCGGGCATCGGGCCGGGGGCCTGCTGGCCGGGTGCCTGCTGGGGGTAGCCGTAGCCCTGGCCGTGCGGTGCGCCGCCCTGCTGCGGGCCCGGGTACGGGGCCTGGCCCGGCGCCTGCGCGGGCTGCTGCGGAGCGAACTGCTGCGGCATCGGCTGCTGCGCCGGCTGCTGAGTGGCCTGCTGGGCGGCCTGTTGCTGTGGCGCATGCTGCGCCTGCTGGGGGCCCGGCTGCGCCGCCTGCCCCTGGGCCGGCGCCGCGGCCTGTTGTCCCGGGTGGGTGTGCTCCGTCCACTGGGACCCGTCCCACCAGCGAAGCTGATGGGGGGTGCCCTGAGGGTCGGCGTACCAACCCGCAGGGATGTTCGCATTCGTCATGCGGGGCACACTATCGCCCGGTGTCAGGGCAGCCTCCAGTCGACGGGCTGGGCGCCCTGCCGCGCCAGGAGATCGTTCACCCGACTGAAGGGCCGCGAGCCGAAGAAGCCCCGGTCGGCGGACATGGGGGAGGGGTGCGCGGACTCGACGGCCGGCAGATCGCCGAGCAGTGGTCGCAGATTGCGGGCGTCGCGCCCCCACAGCACCGACACCAGCGGGCGGCCGCGCGCCACCAGCGCCCGGATGGCCTGCTCGGTGACCTCCTCCCAGCCCTTGCCGCGGTGGGCGGCGGGCTTGCGGGGGGCCGTCGTCAGCGCCCTGTTGAGCAGGAGTACGCCCTGCCGGGTCCACGGGGTCAGATCGCCGTTCGAGGGGCGGGGGAGACCGAGGTCGGAGTGCAGCTCGCGGAAGATGTTCTCCAGGCTGCCGGGCAGCGGGCGGACGTCCGGCGCCACGGAGAAGCTGAGCCCGACCGCATGCCCCGGGGTGGGGTAGGGGTCCTGCCCGACGATGAGGACCCGTACCTCGTCGAAGGGCTGCTGGAAGGCCCGCAGCACGTTGTTCCCGGCCGGGAGATAGGTGCGTCCCGCGGCGATCTCCGCCCGCAGGAAGTCACCCATCGCGGCGATCCGTCCGGCAACGGGCTCAAGTGCCTTGGCCCAGCCCGCTTCGACAATGTCTTGGA
Organism: Streptomyces sp. NPDC001219; assembly: GCF_053597915.1. NCBI lineage: Bacteria > Bacillati > Actinomycetota > Actinomycetes > Kitasatosporales > Streptomycetaceae > Streptomyces > Streptomyces sp. NPDC001219. The sequence continues at coordinate 29,335 of NZ_JBSFJF010000006.1, forward strand.
GAGGTTGTGCAGCCACGGGATCACCCTACTGGCCGCGGCCCCCTCCCCTTCAACCGATGGCCCGGACCCGGCCGCCCGCGGCGGCGGGCGGCACCAACTGTCCGGCTCCCTCTCTCCGTTACCCGTCACACCACCCTCCGCCTTCCCCCTCAGGCGACCGCGGCCGCCCGTACGCACAGCACATCCGGCAGATGGGAGGCGAGCTGCCGCCAGCTGTCGCCGTCGTCGGCGCTGGCGTACACCTCGCCGTTGCGATTGCCGAAGTACACCCCCGCGGGGTCGCTGTCGTCGACGGACAGCGCGTCCCTGAGCACCGTGCCGTAGTGGTCCTCCGCCGGCAGCCCCGCGCTCAGCGGCTCCCAGCTCCGGCCGGCGTCGCCGGTGCGGTAGACCCGGCAGCGGTGCCCGGCCGGCACCCGGTCGATATCGGCGGTGATCGGGAAGAGGTAGGCGACATCCCCGGTGCGCGGGTGTGCGGCCACCGCGAAACCGAAGTCCGAGGGGAGTCCGCTGCCGATGTCCGTCCACTGCGCGCCCGCGTCATCGCTGCGGTAGACGCCCCAGTGGTTCTGGAGGTACAGCCGGTCGCGGTTGACCGGGTCCTGCGCGATCTTGTGTACGCACTGGCCGAACTCCGGGTTCTGGTCCGGCAGGAAGACGGCCTTCACGCCCTTGTTGGACGGTTCCCAGCCGGCGCCGCCGTCGTGGGTGCGGAAGACCCCGGCCGCCGAGACGGCGACGGTGACGGCGTCGGCGTTCCGCGGGTCGGTGACCACGGTGTGGACGGCCAGTCCGCCGCCCCCGGGCACCCACTGCTCCCGGCTCGGGTGGTCCCACAGCGCCCGTACCAGCTCGAAGGTCTCGCCGCCGTCCTCGGAGCGGAACAGCCCGCCGGGCTCGGTGCCCGCGTAGACCACATCGGGGGCGGCGGGCCCGGCCGGATGCAGCTGCCACACCCGCTCCAGGGAAGTCCCGGTGTCCTTGGGGTACTTCACCGCGGGCCGGGACGGCTCGTGCCAGGTCTCGCCCAGGTCGTCGGAGTGGAACACCGACGGGCCCCAGTGGGCGCTGTCGGCCCCGGCCAGCAGCCGGGGCGTGCTGCGACGGGTGTCGATCCCCAGGGAGTACACCGCCTGCGCGGGGAAGTGCGGGCCGGTCAGCTCCCAGTCGCCGTGCCGTCGACGGCCGATGAAGAGCCCTTTGCGGGTGCCCACCGCGAGTAGTACGTCAGTCATGCCGGAACACCTCCGGGACGCCGTTGTCTCAGATAGTGGCCAGTCTGCACCCGGCCACTGACAAAGGCGTCCCGGCACGCATCCGTGCAGGTCGGACGGTGCGGCACCGGCTCCCGCCGCGGATGCCGCACGCCCTGCGGAGGTCTCAGACGGCCCGGTGGTACGGCTGCGGCACCGCGACCTCCGCACCCAGTTCCCGCGCCGCGTGCAGCGCGAAGCTGGGGGAGCGCAGCAGCTCCCGGCCGAGCAGCACGGCGTCGGCCTGGCCGTCCGCGATGATCTTCTCGGCCTGGCGTGCCTCGGTGATCAGACCGACCGCGCCCACCGCCAGGCCGCTCTCCTTCCTGACCCGCTCGGCGAACGGCACCTGGTAGCCGGGGCCCGCGGCGATCTTCGCGTCGGGGACGTTGCCGCCCGAGGAGGTGTCGAGCAGGTCGACGCCGCGCTCCCGCAGGTCGTGGGCGAAGCGCACGGTGTCGTCGGCGGTCCAGCCCTCGCGCGCGTCGCTGGTGTCCTCGGTCAGCCAGTCGGTCGCCGAGATCCGGAAGAAGACCGGCAGTTCGTCGGGCCAGACCGCCCGTACGGCGTCCACGACCTCCCGCGCGAACCGCGTCCGGTTCTCGTACGAGCCGCCGTACTCGTCGGTGCGCCGGTTGGTGAACGGGGAGAGGAACTCGTTGATCAGATAGCCGTGCGCACCGTGGATCTCGATGACCTGGAAGCCCGCCGCCAGGGCCCGCCGGGCCGCCGCGCCGAACTGCTCGACGCGCTCACGGATCTGCGCCACGGACAGCTCGGCCGGGGTCGCGAACCCGTCGCCGAACGGTACCGGGCTCGGCGCGACCGGCTCCCAACCGAGCCGCTGACCAGGGAGGATCGGGGCGCCGCGGTCGACCCAGGTGCGCTCGGTGGAGGCCTTCCGGCCGGCATGGGCGATCTGGATTCCCGGAACGGTCCCCTGCGCCTTGAGGAAGTCGGTGATGCGGCGGAACGCCTCGGTCTGGGTGTCGTTCCACAGCCCGAGGTCGTACGGGGTGATGCGCCCCTCGGGGCTCACCGCGGTCGCCTCGGCGAGGATGAGGCCGGTGCCGCCGGCCGCCCGCGCGGCCAGGTGCTGGAAGTGCCAGTCGCCGGGCACCCCTTCCGCCGGGCCCTCGGGGGCCGCGGAGTACTGGCACATCGGCGCCATCCAGAGGCGGTTCGGGACGGTCAGCGAGCGGAGGGTGATGGGCTCGAACAGTGCGCTCACAGCAGGCTCCTGTACCTGAAGATGAACGGGTACCGGCCGGGACCCGCACTCATACGATAGGCGTCGTACTACGGTGGATGTCAAACTACGACGCTTCTCGTACAATGAGCGGGCGGGCGCCGCGCCAGGCCATACCGCGTCCCGCAGAAGGAATCAGGAGCCGTCATGCCGACCGAAACGACCTCCCCGCGTACCCCGTCGGGCTCCCGCTCGCTGGAGCACCCGGTCCGTGCGGACATCCGGCTCGCCGACGTGCTGCACGCCCTCGCCGACCCCATGCGCCTGCGGATCGTTCGCGCCCTGGCGGCCGCCGAGGGTGAGCTGAACTGCGCGGACATCGAACTCCCGGTCAGCAAGTCGACCTGCACCCACCACTTCAGGGTGCTGCGGGAGCACGGCGTCATCCAGCAGCTCTACCGGGGCACGGCCAAGATGAACGCCCTGCGCCGGCCCGACCTGGACGCCCTCTTCCCCGGCCTCGTCGACGCCGTCCTCCGGGGCGCCGACCTGCAGGCCGACCGCCTCGGGGAGGAGTGAGCGGGCCGGTCCGGCACGGCGGGCGCGCGGCGCCGGCCTGGGTACACCGCGGCCGCGGTGGCGACACACGCCGCCCGCGCGCGATTCCCGAGCGGGCGCGCCCGTCCGCCCGCGTTCCCGGCCGGGTGAACCGCGGGCTCAGCCGGCCGGTCCCGCCGTGTGTGCCGCGTCCAACAACCCCGTCCAGTCCGGCAGTTTGACGGTGCCACGCCCCAGCCCCCGGCCCCACTCCGCCTCGGCGGCCTCGATGGCCAGCCAGCCCGTCCACAGGACCGGCCGCTGCCCCGCCCGGACCAGCGCCGCCACCGGGTCCCCGGCCGTACCGCGCGCCGCCAGTGCGGGGGCGTCCGCCAGCAGCGACGACGCGGTCTCCTTCGCGCACGGCCGGTTCGTGCCGATCACCCCCGTGGGGCCCCGCTTGATCCAGCCCGCCACATAGACACCCGGGACCGGCACCCCGTCCCGCAGCACCCGACCCGCCTGGTGCGGCACCGTCCCCGTCGCCTCGTCGAACGGCAGACCGGGCTGCGGCCTCCCCCGGTAGCCCACCGAACGCAGCACCAACTGCCCCTCGATGTCCTCGAATTCACCGGTACCCGCGACCCCGCCCCGCCCGTCGGGCGCGGTCCGCTCGAACCGGACCGCGCGCACCCCGGCGGCATCCCCCAGGATCTCCACGGGCCGCAGGAAGAACCGCAGATGAATACGGCGCCGAGGGCCCGCGGGTCCCGTCTCGGGGCTCTCCGGGCCGGTCACCGGACGCTCCGCCCAGCCGCGCAGCACCTCGACATTGCGCCGCGCCGCCGCGGGCAGCCCGCCCGGGTCCCGGTACGCCGGGTCCAGCGCCAGCTCCTCGGGCCGTACCCGAACGTCCGTGCCCGGAAGGGAGCCCAGCTCCCGCAGCTCCTTGGTGGTGAACTTGGCCTGGGAGGGGCCACGTCTGCCGACCAGCCAGACGTCCTCGACGCGACTGTCCGCGAGCGCGCCGAGCGGCCCCTGCGGCATGTCGGTCGCGGCGAGTTCGGCGGCGCCACGGGACAGCATCCGCGCCACGTCCACCGCCACGTTTCCCACCCCGATCACGAGCGCGGACCGCGCCGCGAGGGCGAAACGGAGCGCGGCCGCGTCGGGGTGCGCGCTGTACCAGGCGACGAACTCGGTGGCCGGATGGCTGCCGGGCAGCTCCTCGCCCGGGATGCCCAGATGCCGGTCGGTGGCGGCGCCCACACAGAACACCATCGCGTCGAAGATCTCCCGCAACTCCTCGACGCCCAGCCCCGGCGCGCCCACCTCGACGTTTCCCAGGAAGTGGGCCCGGGGGTGCTCCAGCACCGTGCGGAGATTGTTCTGCAGTGACTTGATCTTCTCGTGGTCGGGGGCGACGCCGTAGCGCACCAGACCGTACGGACACGGCAGGCGGTCCAGGACGTACACCTCGATGTCCGGTACGGTCTGCTGCTCGATCAGGGACTGGGTCGTGTAGACACCGCTGGGCCCGGAACCGATCACTGCGACACGAAGCACGAGTGGCCCCTTCCGCGGAATACCCCCAGGATCGCACCGGCGGGCGCACGACGGGAGATGCGCTATCGGGGTTGCTCCCTGTGGGAAGAGCGTGCCGCGCCACTTGGCCGGGTGAGCTGGGGGCTAGGTTTTCAAATGTGTCGGAAAGTGACTTTTATACCGTTAATCACCGATATGAAGCCCGGGGCGCGCCCTTGGAGTGGCCCACGTGGGAGCTGCAGGCTCACGGCTCCGCCGCGCCCGCACCCGCCCCCGACCCCGCCGCCCCGGACGATCCGGCCGGCTCCCGCGGTCCCGGGAGCCCGCTGCCCCGGCTCGACCCGCTGGGCCCCTGGTGCAGCGCCAGGCTGACCTTCGCCGACGGCGCCCGGGTCGATGTCCTCGTGACGGTCTCCGACGACCACATCACCGTCGAGGACGTACGGGCCGACCCGCCGCTGACCCTCGGCGGCCTCGCCGACCTCGCCCGCTGGATCGACGGCCCCCTGGACGACGCCTTCCGGGCGGCCACCGGCCGGCCGCGCAAGCCCCGGCCCACACCCCGGCAGCCCGGTCCGGCCGACCTCGCGCCGGAACGGGGCGGCGGCGCGCGGACCGGGCCGCCGCCGGAGCCGGTCTGCGGCGCGGCGCCCGAGCCGGTGCGGGGCCCGCGGCCGGTGGCGCCGCACGAGCCCACGGGGCCCGCCCGGTCCACGCCCGGCCTGGTGCCGGAGCGCGGGCCGGAACCGCAACCGGCGGCCGCCGGAGCGGGGGCGGCGGCGGAGCACGCGACATGTGCGACGGGCGAGATGGACGACACGGAGGAGGCGGTGCAGGTAGTAGAGGCGGGTGCGCCCGGGGCGGGGGCGAGGGGAGAGGGGTCGACGGGGGTGGAGCCGGTGGGGACGGGGGCGGCGGCCGTGCCGGGCGTCGCCCATGGAGAGGGGACACCGCTGGACCCGACCGTAGCCGGGGCCGGCCTCGGTCACCCCGCTGACCCGTCTGCCGCCCCATCCGCCGGCGTTCCCGAGGAGCAGGCCTGCGAGCAGAACGCCGGGCAGACCTGCGAGCGGACACCCGGGCAGGGGCCCGACCAGGGGGCAGAGAAGGCCTCGACGCCCCCCGACGCACCGGAGCCGTCCCCGTCGCCCGCCCCCGCCGCTCCGGCGGCGCGGGCCCGCTCCGTCGTCCTCGCCCGGACGCGGACCGGTGAGCGCCGCAAGATCGCCGCGGACGCCTACCGCGAGGCGCAGCGGGAGGGGCGCGATCCGGTGCAGGCCGTCATGCTCGCCACCGGCCGTAATCGGCGGAGATCCCTGCGGCTGATCGCCGGCGCCCGCGACGACGGTCTGCTGACGCCACGTCACAACAAGCGTTAGGTCCTGTCTCCCCGATCTCTGTGGGACGGCCGGTGGCACGAGATGCCCCGGTCAGACGCCCACCGGGACCGGGGGGACAGGCCCGAGCGGCCATCCCTCAGGGCGCCAACTCCGCCCGTATCGGCCGTATTCGACGTACCCGCGCCTGATGTTCGCTCAACCACTCCTGCAGGAGGCTGGTTTCGGGTCCTTGGGCGCGGTGATCAACGGCGCCCGACGCCGACGCGGGATCACTGTCTGGACGTAGGTGACGCCCGAGGCTCACACCTGGCGGGAACCCCGACTCCCCTGCCGGCCGGTACCGCTGGAGCAGGCGCTCGCGGGAGCGCCGCCGCAAATCTTCATTGACCGATGCGCCGCGGGGGGACATCCTGTAACTCCTGCGTTGACCGGTTGGGGGCCAACGCACTCGGAATGACTCCGGATACCGTCCCTGGAACGGATTTTCCGGTCAAGCTGCCCGATTCGGGCGACGCGGGGGATCGCCCGAATCGGGTGACGGGGGATCGGGGAAGGCCTCGCGACCTGTGTTTTTTCCCAGGTCGTCAGGGCCTCCCCGGCTCGCATCGGGAAGCGGGCCCGAGCATCTGCGCCGCCCTCGCCGTACTGCTCCTGGTCCGCTGACGGGTCAAGGCCCTTTCCGTTTCCGGGAGTTGGCTCTCGCGTCCCGGACTGTCATGGGTGATGCCCTCCGCGAGCAGGCGGCGCGGGGTGCGCGCCCCGCGCTACGACAGGGTGCCCGCGACCACCGACGCCGCCTTCGCGATCAGCTTGTTGTCGTAGTCGGCGTCCTTCTTGGTGCGGTTGGACAAGATCGCCATGACGATGGGGGCGCCATCGGGGCGCCACACCACGGCGATGTCGTTACGGGTTCCGTAGGTGCTGCCGGCGCCGGTCTTGTCGCCCACCACCCAGCCCTTGGGCATCCCGGCCCGGATGAGTTCGCCGCCGGTGGTGTTGTTCCGCAGCCACTTCGTGAGCTGTGTGCGTTCGCCCTTGCCGAGGGTGTCTCCGAGGACGAACTCGCGCAGGTCCTTGGCCAGCGCACGCGGGGTGCTGGTGTCCCGCGTGGCGCCCGGCGACCATTCGTTCAGCTCGGTCTCGTAGCGCTCCATCCGGGTCACGCCGTCGCCCATCTCCCTGAGTTCGGCGTTGAGGCCCTTGGGGCCGCCGAGGGCGTGGAAGAGGAGATTGCCCGCCGTGTTGTCGCTGTACCGGACCGCGGCGTCACACAGGTCGCCCAGGCTCATTCCGGTGTTCACATGCTTCTCGGTGACGGGGGAGTTCTCGACCAGGTCGTCCTTGTCGTACTTGATCACCCGGTCCAGCCCGTCCTTCGAGTACGTCCGCAGGACGGCGCCGGCGGCCAGCGCCTTGAAGGTGGAGGCGTAGGCGAACCGTTCGCCCGCGTGGTAGGTCACCTCGCGGCCGGTGCCGGTGTCGACGGCGTAGATGCCCAGCCGCGCCTCGTAGGCGCGCTCGAGCTGCTGGAACTCGCCGGTGGACGAGGCGGCCGCCGCGGCGGGACGGGCCGCTTTCGCGGCCGGGGAGGGCGCGGCCGCGGAGCTGCTGCCTCCGCATGCCGTCAGCGGGACGAGGGTGAGCGCGGTCAGCGCGCCGAGAACGGCGCGACGGGCACGGGTGAGCTGCATGGTCCAACCTCCGAGTCGCCCCCGGGGCACCGGCCCACAGGGGATCGAGTGGCCGGCCCCACCAGGGGCCCGGCCGTGCCGCCACCCTCACCCGGGGGCGGCTATGCGATCCAATACGCTCATGCGCCTTTTCATGCCGATCTCGCATAGGGTGCAGGGGTGGACCTGGTGGGAGCGTGCCGTGCGTTTGTCAGCGTGAGCGAACGCGGCACGTTCACCGTCGGAGCGGCCGCCGCCCGGATGTCGCAGTCGGTGGCCAGCCGCCGCGTCGCCGCGCTGGAGGAGTGCTTCGGCGAGCAGCTGTTCCAGCGCACGTCACGGCGGGCCGTCCTCACGCCCTTCGGGCGGGACATGCTGCCGATGGCCAGGAGGCTGGTCCAGGCGGCCGATGTGCTGCTCGACGAGGCGGAGGCCGCCCGGCACCGGCCGTGGCGGCTCGCGGTGCCCGGCATCTTCTCCACGGCGGCTCTCGCCCGGCTCGTCGCCGAGGCCCGCGGGCAGGGCGTCACGCTCGATCTCCGTGTCGCGGCGCCGGCGGAGCGGATGGAGCTCGTCCACTCCCAGCAGGTGCGCGCCGGCCTGCTCGCCGTACCGCCGGGGGAGGCGACCTGGTCCGTGCCGCTCGGTCTGGCCGGTGCCTGGGAGTCCGGGGTGCAGCGGGTCTATCTCGAAGCGCTCCGGATCTCCCGTGCCGAGCCGGACCTGGTCCGCCGGGTCTGGATACAGCCGGAGGACGATGTGCCGCACATCCGGGACCCGTTGACGCGACTGCGCGACGCGGTGGGCCTGCGGCCCGCACAGCTCGCCGTCGCCGCGGACCTGCCCACCGCGGCGGCCGAAGTCCTGTGCTCCGGCGACCTGTTGCTCTGCTCGCCCGCGCAGGCGGAGGAACTCGGCCTCAGCTGGCGCCCGGTCGGCGAGATCACCCTCAGTCGCGGATTCACCCTGACCGCCGCCGCGGCCGGCAACCCCCAGCACATCCAGGCCCGCCTGGGTGACGCCCTCGCCCGCTGCCTCGGCGCGGGCGGCGACCGGGCCGGCACCACGGGCGGGGAGGCGTCGTGAACACCGAGACCCTGCTGCGCGACATGCGCCGACAGCTCGACGAGGGCGGGCTGCACGGCTGCCTGTTCGTGCGCGATCTGCATACCGGCGAAGAGATCGGGATCGAGCCGGACACCCAGCTGCCCGCCGCCTCCCTGGTCAAGATTCCGCTCGCGCTCGCCACGGCCGAGCGCATCCGGCGGGGCGAACTCGACGGCGCGATGATGCTGGAGGTGCGGCCCGGCCGGATCACCACACCCGGCCCCACCGGACTGAGCCGGTTCCGCCACCCCGCCCGGATCGCGCTCGACGACCTGCTCTACCTGAGCACCTGCCTGAGCGACGGGACGGCGGCCGACACCCTGTTCGACCTCACCCCGCCCTCCGAGGTCGCCGCCCTCCTCCGTGAAGTCGGCATCGGCGGTATCACCGTCCGGCACACCATCGGCGAGCTGAGCGACACCCCCCAGGAACGCTTCGACACCGCTCAGGCGCACCTCGCCCATGCCCTCGCCATCGACGCCGGCACCAGCGGCGGCGGACACCGGGTGCCGCAGCTCGACACCTCCCGCGCCAACACCGGCAGCGCACGCGCCTATGCCGACCTGCTCCAGGCCCTGTGGACCCCGTCCCGGGTCCACCCCGACGTGGCCGAGCGGGTGCGCGGCTTGATGGCCCAGAATCTGCTGCGGCACCGGCTCGCCCCGGACTTCAGCTCCGACGCGACCACCTGGTCCTCCAAGACGGGTACCCTGCTCAACCTCCGCCACGAGATCGGCGTCGTCGAGCACGCCGACGGCCAGGCCTTCGCCATCGCGGTCCTCACCGAGTCACTCGTACCCGCCAGCACACAGCCCGGCGCCGAAGCCCTGATGGCCCACATCGCCCGCACGATGCGCGATCACCTGCGTCAGCTGTACTGACCGCACCGGCCGGCGTGGCGGGACCCGCCCACGGCCAACTGACCAGGGCCAACTGGCCACGGCTGCACTGTCAGTGGCCCGCACTACCGTGATGTGCATGAACCGGACCAGCTTCTGGACGCTGCCGCCCGGCCTCGCGGCCGTCGACGGCACCCGCTGTGGTGCGAGGTGTCCAGGCTGCACGAGCGGTTCCCCAATGGGAAGGCTCAGAACCTCCGTCTTCCGCCTGCGGCACACCGAGTCCTGCACCCGGAGGATGGAGGAGCTGTTCTTCATAGGCGGGTGAACAACTCGCCTTGTGGGGGCGGGAGTTTACTCGCCCTTCTCATGGCTGCCGCAGGTCGTCGAGCGTGCTGAGCCACTGGGTGACGGTGGTGTCGATGAACGCGTCGGTGACCCGGCTGCGGTCGAGGAAGAGCCGGGCGAGCACCGGTCCGTAGAGCAGGGTGTACTCGGCGCCGTTGATCTGGATGCCGGAGGGCTCCAGCAGGGTGTTGAGGGCCGCGAGGCGGTCCTGTCCGATGCGCAGCAGGGCCTGGGCGCTGTCGGGGTCGTGGTCCGCCTGGGCGGTGACGGCCAGCACCGCGGTGCGGACGGCCGGCTGGCTGATGCCGTCGCGCAGGCTCTTCAGCCAGTCCGTGGCGACGGTACGCACATCGCTGCCCGGCTCCGGGTAGTTGCCGAGGTCCGGGCCTTCCAGGATCAGGTCGAAGAGCAGCGCGGCCCGGTTGGGCCAGTGGCGGTAGAGGGTCTGGCGGGTGACCTCGGCGCGCTCGGCCAGCAGCGCGTAGGTCAGCCCGGTCGGGCCGACCTCGGGCAGCAGTTCACGCGCCACGGTCAGGACGCGCTGGCGGGTGCGCTGGACGCGGGGGTTGCTCTGGGTGGGCGGGCGGCGGTGGAGGGGCTGCTGCATGGGACTGATCTTACCCATGAATCATACGGATCGTGTGATTCAGGCCACATCTTAAATCATACGCTGCGTGTGATACAAAGAAATCACACGCACTGGATGATTCACCTGTGCGCCGTTCCGTTCGGCTCCGTTCCGTGTTGCCGTTCCCCCTCCCTGGAAGGCCCACGCCGACCTCGAAAGCCGCCGCCGTCAGGGCAAGGTCGTCCTCCTCCCCTGACCCGAGCACCCGAGGTGCCCCCACCACCTCCACCGTCCCCACCAGCAACTACCGAGAGGAACATGACATGAAGGCCGCTCAGATCACCCGCTACGGCGCTCCGGAGGCCCTGCGGATCAACGACGTCGACCGACCCGCCCCCGGGGCGGGGGAGGTCCTGGTGTCGGTCGAGGCGTCGAGCGTGAACGGACTCGACACCATCGTGCGCGCCGGAGGGCTGCGGATCGTGACCGGACGCCGCTTCCCGCTGGGCGTGGGACTGGACTTCGCCGGAGTCGTCGCCGCGACCGGTGCCGGTGTCCGTCACCAGGTGGGGGAGCGGGCGTGGGGCACGGTGCAGCCGCTCAAGCGGTACACCGTCGCCGGTGCCGCCGAATACGTGGTGGTCCCCGCGGACCGCATCGGGCCCGCGCCGGAAGGCGTCCCGTCGGTGGAGGCCGCCTCCCTGGTCGTCGCGGGAACGACCGCGCTCACGGCGCTGCGGGACACCCTGCACCTCACCAGTGGTGAACGCCTCCTGGTGCGGGGCGCCGCCGGCGGAGTCGGCACCGCCGCCGTCCAGCTCGCGCACGCGATGGGGGCGCATGTCACCGCGCTGTCCCGTGGCCGCCATGCCGAGGCGCTGCGTGAGCTGGGCGCCGACGAGGTCTTCGACTACGGCACGACCACACCGGACCGGATCGGGCCGTTCGACGTCATCCTGGACACGGTCGGCAAGGAACTGCACAGCTACCGGCGCCGCCTGACCCGTGGCGGCCGGATGGCCACCATCGCGCTGTCGGCCTCCTCCGTGACCGCCATCGCCGCGTCGAGCGTGCACGGCGCCCGCCGTATCCGCACCCTGAGCTCCAATCCCGACGCCGCGATGCTGCGTGACCTCGCCGGTTACGTCACCTCCGGCGGGCTGCGGCCGGTCGTCGACAGCGTGTACCCGCTGGCCGACATCGCCTCGGCGCACCAGGCGTTCGAGCGAGGCGGTGTGGTGGGCAAGCAGGTGGTGAAGGTGTCCGGGGTGTAGGTGGAGGGGCTCCGGTGGAGCGTCAACTCGCCGTCCGCTCCTCTGTGTTGGGCCTGCGGAGCGAGCCGCCGGAGCGGTGGGCGTCGGCGTCCTCGCGGCACCCCGTCAGCGGGTGGGGCCGCTCCAGGAGGCGTCCGGCCACTCCATGGCGTCGGGGCTGAACTCGACCTCGACCCGGTCGGCGGCGTCGGGCGGCAGCGAGAAGGCGTACTTGCCGACGGCCTCCCTGCCGGGGAGGACATAGCCGGTGATGACCTTCTGTCGTCCGCTGCCGTCGATCACCAGCTCCGCCGAGGCCCCGTCGGCGTCGCTGACTTCGGGCAGTCCGGTGTCCACCTTGACCCGCTCGGCGCCGGTGTTGACCACCTTGACCGTCACCTGGACCGCCTTGTTGCCCTTGGCGTGACCGAGGACGAAGTCGTCCGGGGTGTACGGCTTCGGTGTGGTGACCGTGACCTTCAGCCCGTTCTCGAAGGTGTAGGAGTCTCCGAAGGACAGGTGCCGGGCCTTCTCCGACGCCGATGCGGAGGCCTTCACTTCGCCGACCTCGGCGCGTGCCGCGTCGGTGACCTTCTTCACCGCGGTGATGGTGAAGACCGCGCCGCCGGCCGCGACCAGCAGACCGGCCCCGCCCAGGATCACACCGGTCAGTGCCACCCCCTTGTTCGTCGCCCGCCCCTTGCGCGCGTGGCTCACCCCGACCGAGCCGAAGACGACGGCCAGCAGGGCCGGCAGCCAGGACAGCCAGAACAGGATGACGAGGAGACCGAGGGCGACACCGACGATGCCGAGCACCAGGGCGGTGATGCCCATGCCGTTGCGGGGCTGCGGCGAGGGTATGGGAGCCATCGGGTACGACGCCCAGCGGTCGGCAGGGGGCGTTCCGGGCGGCGGCGGGCTCCACGGGTTGTGCTCGTCCGGTGTCCGGTCACCGGGCTGCCGGCCGTCGGAGGGAGGGGGAACGGTCATGCACTGTCCTCGAAGTAGATGAACTGGCGACATTAGCAGTCGGTTTGGTCATTCATTACTGGATTTCGGACAGTTCCGGACAGGGCTCGTGGGGACGGCGGACGTGGTCCGGCCGCCCTCCCCGGGGGACAGCAGGCGGACGGGCCCGCCGACGGGCGGACGACCGCCGGAAGCGCGACCATGGGACCGGTGACCGCTACCCCGCCGGCCCGGCCCCTCCGGCCGGGCGCCCCGCCCGAGCGAGGGGCATGCGCGAGATGTCCCTGACAGGGAGCCCTCCATGACCACACCGCGGGATCTGCTGATCGTCGCCATGGACAGGGAGTCCGGCCGTCCGCTGGAGCGTGGCGACCTGTCGCTGGCGCTCGCCGGAGCGGAGCTGATCGAGCTGCTGAGCGCCGAGGCCGTCCGGCTGGACGGCGAGCGCATCGTGCCGGGTTACCGGCCGGTGATCCCGGACCGTCTGTTGGACCGGGCCGCGTCGTCGCTCGTCCAGCAGGCGCCGTACGAGACGGTCGACGACTGGCTGTGGCGCCGGGGGCACGGCCTGGCGGCGGCCTATCTGGCCGCGTTCGAGGACGAGGGGCAGCTCACACGGGAACACCACCGCTGGCAGCCCTTCCGGAGCGACCGGACGGTGCTGGCGGATTCCCCCGACCGGCGCCGGGCGGCGGAGCGCTGGACCGCGCACGAGACCGTGCTGACCGCCCTCGCCGCCGCCGCCGGGATCGAGGGGACCGACGAAGACACCACGGAGGGAACCGACGGCGGCACCATCGAGGGGACCGACGGCGGCACGGAGAACGGCGGCGAGCCGGAGGCGGCCGGTGAGGCCGTGTCCCTCGTGCTCGCCGCCGTCCATGACGCGGTCAGGGAGCTGGAGGCCGAACGGCAGCGCCGGGCCATCGAGAAGGCGGCCTTCGACAACGTCTGGCGCGGGCCCGGCGGCGACTGACCGTTCCTGGTCGCCGTACCGCGCTCAGTCGGTGACGGCGGCGGCCCGCCGGTCGCGGCGCTGCTTGAGGTGGCCGGCCCCGGCCAGCGCCGCCACCACGACGGCCGTGCCGACCAGCTGCTGCCGGCCGTCCGCACTCGCGGCCATGACGGCGAAGACACCGAGGATGGCGGCGAAGGTGAGCCAGGTCAGATAGGGGAAGCCCCACATCCGCACCGAGAGCAGCTCGGGGGCCTCGCGCTCCAGACGGCGGCGCATCTTCAGCTGGGTGAGGCAGACGATGGACCAGACGACCAGTACCGAGCAGCCGGCGATGTTCAGCAGCCAGGCGAACACGGTGGTCGGCCAGACGATCCCGGCGACCACGGCCGCGAAGCCGAAGACACAGGAAGCCAGCACGGCCGCCATCGGCACGCCCCGGGTGACCTTGGCCAGGAAGCGCGGGCCCTGGCCCCGGTGGACCAGGGAGTACGCCATGCGCGACGAGCCGTAGATGTTGGCGTTCATCGCGGAGAGCAGGGCCACCAGCACCACGATCTGCATGATCGTGCCGGCCGACGGGATGCCGAGTGTGTCGAGCACGGTGACGTACGGGCCGTCCGTGGCGACCTTGGGGTTGTTCCACGGCACCAGGGTGACGACCACGGCCATGGAGCCGATGTAGAACACCGCGATGCGCCAGACGGCGGTGCGGACGGCACGGGCCACGTTCCGGCTGGGGTTGTCCGACTCCGCCGCGGCGATGGTGACGGTCTCCAGTCCGGCGAACCCGGAGATGGTGGTCAGCAGCCCGGCGGCGAGCCCGGCGGCACCGGTCGGGAAGAAGCCGCCGTGACCGGTGAGGTGGCTGGTGCCGGGTGCGTCGCCGAACACCCCGAGGATGCCGAGCACGCCCAGCACCAGGAAGGCGACGATCGTGGTGACCTTGATCGCGGAGAACCAGAACTCGAACTCGCCGAAGTTCTTGACCGCGGTCAGGTTGCTGGCGCAGAAGAACGCCATGAAGATCGCCACCCAGCCGTAGGCGGGGATGAACGACACCCAGTTGTGCATGATCGTGCCCGCCGCGGTGGCCTCGGCGGCCACACCGGCGCAGAGCATCAGCCAGTACATCCAGCCCGAGGTGGCACCCGCCCAGGAGCCGATCTCCTCCTCGGCGTGCACCGAGAACGAGCCGGTGGAGGGCCGGGCCGCGGACATCTCGCCGAGCATCCGCATGATCAGCATGACCAGCGCGCCGGTACCCATGAAGAGGAGGACGATGGCCGGTCCGGCCGCGGCGATACCGACGCCGGAGCCTACGAAGAGCCCCGCGCCGATGACCCCGCCGAGCGCGATCATCGAGAGATGGCGCTGCTTGAGGCCGTGCGACAACACGGACTCGGATTTCTGCCCGGCCTCCGGGGAGTTCTGGGGTGACCGGGTGTTTGTCCGACTCATGGTCGTGCCTGTTCATTGCTTGAGACGTTCGGTGAGCCCGACGAGTGTGCGGGGACGTGTCGCACGTACGACGTCGATGCCCGCCATTCGGACGATTAGCTCACGCGTGGTGCAGGGTCCGACACGCACCGGAGTGGCGCTCTTGGGGTGATTACCCCCGCGAGGGGACGGAACGGCCGTGCCCGGAGCGCGAGTTGTGTGGGGCGCGCCGTCGGAGTCCGCCGGGCACAGGGCAGTTCAACGACTCCCGGCCGCTGCCCGTCAACTCGTCCGGCCCGATACGCCTGTCGCCGCTCCGCCGCTCCGCCGCTCCGCCGCTCCGCCGCTCCGCCGCTCCGCCGCTCCGCCGCTCCGCCGCTCCGCCGCGCGCGGTGGCCCGGTGCCGGACTCAGCCGACCGGCACCGAGGCCGGGTGCTTGCGCTCCATCGAGCCCGACCAGGTGCGGCGCGGCGGGCGGCCGACGAACTTGCCGAAGAGCAGCGCCGCCGCGGTGGCCGCGAGCACGCCCGGCACCATCTCGTAGATGCCCGACTGCAGCGGCCCGAGGAGCGGGTCGATGTGCTTCCACAGGACGACGGTGGCCGCGCCCGTCACGATGCCGGCCATCGCCCCGGCCCGCGTCATCCGCGGCCAGTAGAGCGACAGCAGGATCACCGGTCCGAAGGCCGCACCGAAGCCCGCCCAGGCGTACGCGACGATGTCGAGCACGGCGCCGCCGCTGAGCGCGATGACGTACGCCACCAGGGCGACCGCGACCACCGTCGCGCGCGCCGCCAGCACCATGGACGCGTCCGAGGCCTGCCGTTTGACGAACGCCCGGTAGAAGTCCTCGGTGAGGGCCATCGCCGAGACCAGCAGCTGACTGTCCGCGGTGGACTTGATCGCGGCCAGCACGCCGACGAGCAGGATGCCGGCGACCCAGGGGTTGACCAACTGGGCGCAGAGCGCGATGAAGACGGTCTCCGGGTTGTCCAGCGTCTGGTCGAGCGTCGCGATGCCCACCAGCCCCACGAGGGAGGCGCCCGCCAGGCAGACGACCACCCAGCTCACGCCGATCCGGCGGGCCCGGGGGATCTCGCGGGTGCTGCGGATGCTCATGAACCGGGCCAGGATGTGCGGCTGGCCGAAGTAGCCCAGCCCCCAGGCGAGCAGGGAGATGACCGCCACCGCGCCGAGCGGCCCGCCGGACGTCCACCGGCTGCCGTCGAAGCCGGCCTTCGCCCCCATGTCCAACAGGGCCGGGGTCTTACGGGTGAGCACCTCGTGCAGCGCCCCGAAGCCGCCCAGCATCCCGATACCGATCGCCGGCAGTGCCACCGCCGCGCAGAACATCACCGTGGCCTGGATCGAGTGCGTCACACTCACCGCACGGAAGCCGCCCAGCACCGTGTAGAAGACGATGACCACCGCGAAGACGGTGAGCGCGAACTCGAAGCCGCCGCCGAAGATCCCCTCGAACAGCACACCCCCGGCCAGGAGTCCGCTCGCCACATAGACGGTGAAGAAGACCACGGTGACGGTCGCCGAGACCAGCCGCAGCGTTCTGCTGCCGTCCTCGAACCGCTCCTCCAGATACGCCGAGAGCGTCTTGGCGTCGCCCGCGTGCTCGGTGTACGTCCGCAGCCGCGGCGCGACCAGCAGCCAGTTGAGATAGGTGCCGACGGCCAGCCCGACGGCGATCCACGAGGCGCCGATCCCGGCCGCGTACACGGCGCCGGGGAAGCCCAGGAACAGCCAGCCGGACATGTCACTGGCGCCCGCCGACAGCGCCGCCAGCGGTGCGCTCAACCGGCGCCCGCCCAGGGCGAAATCGGAGAACGTCACGGTGTCCTGATACGTCCAGATGCCCACGGTCACCATGGCGAGCAGGAATATCCCGAATGTGATCATGACGGGTACGATCAGGGGTGTCACCACTGCTCCCTAGCTGGCTGCTGGCACTGCCGTCGGCGGCACGGGCGCCCGGGGGAGATCTCGTGAGGAGATCCCGGGGGCGAGAAGGCTCCGGCGCGTGCAGACGATACGGATCTGCCACCGGGAGCGGCACCCTTTTGACAGATGTCCTTGGCGACCGCGAGCCCCCGCGACCCCCGGTTCCCGCAGGCCCGGGACGCGACGGGGGCAGACCCTACCGTGGGCCCCGGCCCTTGGCAGTGACCAACATCCCTCTGGTGAACGGGAGTTGGCGTGTTCCAGGTGGGTGGGGCCGTACGCCGGGGCCGGTGCGGCAGGTGTCAGGCGGTCCGGCGACGCAGCTTCACGGTGTTGTCGGTGCGTGGGTCCGGCGTCCCGTCGTGGCCGGTCCGGAAGCTCGGGTGCTCCTCGCAGCGCAGCAGGTCCCACTCCCCGTCCGGGAGCGCGAGGGCCGCGACGACCTCCTCCGGAGTGGGCGGCGGGGCGCCGGAGTCGGGCTCCGAGGCGGGCGTTCCGGCATGTCCGACGATGAGCAGCACCCCGCCGGGCGCGACGGCGGCAGCGGCCCGCCGCAGGATGTCCGCACGCGGCATGGTGGCGCCGTGGGAATGCAGGAACTGGGCGGTGACGAGAGCGAAGGTGCCGGCGGGGAACGAGCTGCCGAGGTCGTGCCGCTGCCAGTTGATGCGGTCGGCGGCCCCGCTCGCCGCCGCGTGCTCGGCCGCCCGGCCGAGGGCGACGGCGGAGATGTCGACGGCGGTGACCTCCCACCCCTGCCCGGCGAGCCAGATCGCGTCCGCGCCCTCCCCGCACCCCAGGTCCAGGGCCCTGCCCGGCGCGAGGTCGCCGGCCTCCCGGACCAGGGAGGAGTGGGGGCGGCCGCTCCGGACCCGGTCGCTCCGCGCATAGCGGGCGTCCCAGAATTCCGCGTCCGGGACGGTGGCGTCATGGGGCATGGGGTCCTCCTCGGTCCGTGTTCCTCGGGCGCGGCGGTGACGCCGTTCTCGGTGCCGTACCGCCTGTGCCGGGATGGTCCGCCGGGCGCACCGAAAAGGGCAAGGTGCGTTGCCGTACCGGCAAAGCGGGCGGATGCCCGGCGGGCGGCCCCCGCGTCCCCCGCGGCCGCCGCGGTCCGGTTCGGGAGGCAGCGTCACCCGTACGGCCATAGCGTGAAGAGAGGGCCGAAGACTTCCCCTCGACGGAGCACTGGGGTGATGCGCAATGACCGAGTTCGCAGAGCGCGGGTCGCGGAACACCGGGGACCTGGGCCGGACGACCATCGCCGACGGTGTGGTCGCGAAGATCGCCTTTCTGGCGGCCGGTGACGTGACAGGAGTTCATGCCCTGGGCAGCGGGCTCTCGCGGTCGGTGGGAGCGCTGCGCAAACGCGTACCCGGCGGAGGCACCACCACCACGCACGGCGTCAAGGTCGAAGTCGGCGAGAAACAGGCGGCGGTGGACCTGGACATCGTCGTGGAGTACGGCGAGGTCATCCCCGAAGTGGGGCAGGCCGTACGGGAGAACGTGATCTCCGCGGTGGAGCGGATGACCGGTCTCGAAGTCGTGGAAGTCAACGTCGCGGTCAGCGATGTACGGCTCCCCGAGGAGGACGAGGCCGAACCGGAACGGGTGGTGTAGCGGCACGGCACGGGCGCGGTCCCCGGACGGCGGGTGCCGCGCGCGGGACGGTCAGCGGGCGGGGGCCGGTCCGCCCGGTCCGTCCGGTCCGTTCGCGCCGGGAAGCGCGCACACGGCGATACCGCGTTCCGCGACACTGCCCATGGCCAGCAGACTCCCCGTCCGGCAGACACTGGTGACCATCCGGTACGGAGACCGCACGGCGCGCAGATCGCGGGCCGTACGGCCGTCGGGACCGACCGCCAGCACCCGCACCGTCGGATGCGGCGGCAGGGAGAGCCGCAGCCGCTTCGCGACCTCCCAGGCCGTCCGCCGGACCGTGCGCGGCATGCCGTGCAGCAGGGTCACACCGGCGGCCGGGGGCCGTGCCAGCGCGACCCAGAACTCCCCGTCGGGGGCGAGGGAGATGTTGTCGGGGTAGCCGGGCAGCTCGCGGGCCAGGGTGCGGGCGGTCCCGGCACCGGGGCCGGTGAGCCGGTAGCGCAGGAGACGGCGGGCCCCGGTCTCGGCCACGGCCAGGAAGGACTCGTCCGGGGCCAGCGCCACGCCATTGGCGAACTGCAGTCCCTCCAGCAGGACTTCGGGCCTGCCGCCGGGCCGCAGTCGCAGCAGCTGCCCGGTTCCGGTGTGCTCCAGGAAGTCACCCAGCCAGGTGTCGAGGCCGTAGCGGCGGCTGGAGACGGTGAAGTAGACCGTGCCGTCCGCCGCGGCGGTCACATTGCTGCAGAACCGCAGGGGCGCGCCCGCCACCTCGTCGGCGAGCACCCGCACGGTCCCCTGCCGCGGGTCGATGCGCAGCAGACCGCGTGGGGCGTCGCAGACCAGCAGCTCACCGCCGGGGAGGGGGTGCAGGCCGAGCGGTCTGCCACCGGTGTGTGCCACGGCCGTCGCCCGGTCCACGGCGCCCGTCGCCGAGAGGCGCAGCCGCCAGACCGTGCCGTCCGCGGCGCCCGCGAAGAGGACGCCGTCGGCATCGGCCACCACGTCCTCGGGGCCCTCGATCTCGGGCGCGACGACCCGCAGTGCCGGGAACGCCCGCGGCCCGCCGGGTGCGGTGCGGCCCGCCGAGGGCGCGCGCACCCCGTCAGCGGCCGCCGGGCGGACCTGTGGCAGCTCCATCTCTCGCCTCCGGACTCCTGGGCCGACGGTGCGCCGCACCGCCCGTACATGGCGCACGGTTGCCTCTCCGGCCAGCCAAGCAGACCCCTCCGCGGCCGGCCCGTGCGCCACGCTCCGTGTCGCCCGCCCGGGTGCCGCGGGCTCAGGTCCGGCCGGGGCCCGAGCCCACCCGGGCCACTTCGGGGGTTTCGGTGTCCAGCGGCACCGACCAGGAGCGGACCAGGCCCAGCTGGACGGCCTGGCGCGGCAGCACCGCGTCGAGGAGCCAGTCGGCGGCCACCCGGACGCGGTTGCCCGGCATGCCCAGGAGGTGGTAGCCGCGGGTGATGACTCCGGCGAGCGGGCCGGACAGCGGGATGTGCAGCGGGTTCGCCGCGGCCTGGATTCCGCCCAGGTCCACCATGAAGCCCAGGTCACGATGCTCGTAGACGCGCGGGGTGCCCTGCCCGCAGGACGCCGCCACATTGTGGGCCACGACCTTGCCCTGACGCTGGGCGTGCTGGGCGGTCATCGGTGTCGTCTCGCCGGGACGGGTCAGGTCGGGGACGGCCGCGGCGTCACCGCAGGCGAACACCCCCGGCCGGCCGGGCACCCCCAGGAACGCGTCGACACACAGCCGCCCCTTGTCGGTGGGCAGCCCGAGCGAGCTGACCAGCGGATCGGGCCGTACACCCACACACCAGATCAGCGAGCGGCTGCTGACGAACTCGCCGTCGTCCAGCAGCACCCCGTCCGGGGTCGCCTCCTTCACGGAGGTACGGGTGCGGACGTCGACGCCGCGGGCGCGCAGCACCCGCTCCGCGGTGCGCGACAGTCGCTCGTCCAGCTCGGGCAGCAGCCGGCCGGCGATGTCCAGCAGCAGCCAGCGGGGGCGTGGTGCGTCCCGCAGTGCGGTGTTCTGCCGGACCAGGGAGTCGGTGAACCGCACGCCCTGGGCGGTGACTTCGGTACCGGTGTAGCCGGCGCCCACGACGACGAAGGTGGTCCGGGCGGCCCGCTCGGCCGGGTCCTCGGCCGCGGCGGCCAGCTCGATCTGACGGGTGATGTGGTCACGGAGGTAGAGCGCCTCGGGCATCCCGCGGAAGCCGTGGGCATGCTCCGCGACACCCGGGACGGGCAGCAGTTTGTTGACGCTGCCGACGGTCAGCACCAGCCGGTCGTAGGACAGCGAGCCGGCCCGGTCCTCGGGGTCGGTGTAGTCGACCCGCCGGGCGTCGAAGTCCACGTCATGGACCTCGCCGAGCACGAGCCGGACGCCCGGCAGGGTCCCGGCGAGCGATACCGAGATCCGGCGGGGTTCCAGAATCCCGGCCGCCACCTCCGGCAGCAGCGGTACATACAGAAAGTAGTCATGCGGATTGACGAGCACGATCTCGGCGGCCCCCTTGGCCTGCCGGGAGAGCGTGCGGGCACATTCGTAACCGGCGAAGCCGGCTCCGACGATCACGATCCGAGGACGACGTCGCTTCACGTGGACTCCTGCGGTCGAGGGTGGTGCTCGAGCGCCGGGCCGAACGGCGGTCACCGTCCGGTGCGGCCGACGGCCGGCGCGGGCACACCGTGGTGCCCTGTCGGCTAACCGGTGTGCGGCCGGGTACACATGGCCCCTTCTCATTCTGGCCGTGACGGACCCCTGGCGGCACGCCGAGGGGCGGACCGGGGCAGCTACCGCCCGCTGCCCCGCAGGAGGAAGGGCCGCACCCGGTCGTTCGGCCAGGCCCTGGAGGACGGCCATGTCTCCTTCTGGCTCGACGGCAGCAAGCTGCACGGCGGCTGTGCGCTCACCCGCTTCCGCACCGCCGAGGGCCCCGGCAAGCGGGAATCCTGGCTGCTGGTCAAGGAGAACGACGACCGGGCCGGGCGGCACGGGACACCGGACGCCCGCCGGGCCCGCTCCGTACGCAGCGGCCGCACCCTGAAGCGGGTGGCCGCCGAGGAGGGCACGGGGAACTGATCGAACGGGCCCGAATGAAGGGCCCCGGAATGCGGTGTCGACGTTGTCCGGGAATTATCCCCGGAACTCGGCATTTCCGCCCGCCGAGGCCGGTCACCGGCTGACCGCCGGACCGCCGGAAAACTCGGCACTCGTCTCCTGGGAAAAGCCGCCGGAACCGCGGCCGTAATTTCCCACGCCACAATCTCCCACGCCACAGGGACGGGATGACGGGACCGCCCTCAGACCTCCCGGTCCCCGTCCTCCGCGCTGTCCCGGGCGATGTGCACCGCGGCCTCCTCCGCCGACGCGGCGCCGCCGTCGATCCCGACGTCGCGGGCGGCGATGTCATTGCTGCCGCCGCGCCAGAACCCCTCGTCGGAGCCCACGAGCCGGCCGGCCCGCTCCTCACCGCATTCGAGGTCCGTCGGCTCCCCGACCCCGTCCGGCAGATCGCCGATCCCGTCGCCGTCCGGCGCGCGGACGTCCGGTACCTCCACCGACAGCCGGTGCTCCAGCGACTCCCGGTCGTGCAGCTCCCGCGCGGTGGTCCCCTCGTGGTTCACCACGAAGGGCCGCTCGGGCGGCGAATAGCCGGTGTCCAGCGTCGCGTCGAGGTCCGGCTCGTCGAGGGCGTCCTCCATGTCGAGGTCGTTGGGGTTGTCCTGGGGATCGGATCTGGGCGGCTGGTAGACCTCGTCGCCCATCGCGTCGTCGGACATAGCCGCCCTCCTTCTACCCGTCCACTCCGCCCGGCCGCCGGGTGCGGCAGGTGCGTCTACGGTCAATTGTCCGCCTCCCGGTGGCTCCCGGCACCGCCAGGAAGCGCGGACCCGCCCCGGCCTCAGGCGTGCCGGTGCTCCGTCGCGATCCCGACGGCCTCGGCGATGCTCTGCACATTGCCGAACCGCTCGTGTGCGGGCAGCCGCTCGGCCATGGTGACCAGCCGGTCCGGCGCGTTGTTGCGCCGCAGGGTCTCGATGATCGCGTTCCTGTCGGCCGGATACAGGCTCCGCCCGAGGTGCTGGGCGAGTTCGGAGCGCAGCCCGACATCCCGCTCGGTCATACCGGTCGGTGTGCCGCCCCGGAAGTCGCTCTCGGGGGACCACGCCGCCACCGGCTGGTCCTCGCCCGCCGGCTGGAGTTCATGCTCCTCGACCGTCCGCAGGGAGCGCTCCGCCGTCAGTTGCCCCCGTAGTTGCTTCTTCATCATGTCGTCCCGGGCGGGACCGGTCTTGTCCGTTCCGTGTTCCATGACCATGGGTGCCTCCGGCTCCACGAGTCCTGCGGACCCGTCGCGTTACTCCCAGTTTCCCTGGTCCCCCAGCCCTAACAACCCGGCGCGGCAGTTTCCACCCCGCACACGGAAATCGCGCGGACAGGCACGGAACGTGACACCAGATGCATATGCCCTCGATGCATACGCCTTTCGGGAACGGGAATTCGTAAGGCAGCCCACCGCATACCGATGAGGGCCCTTCGCACAACAGGAGAATCCACGGAATCCGAGGAAGCCAAGGAGGCAGCGCCATGCGACTCTCGCTCCTGAAACCGGTCATCGACCGGCCGGGCCCCTGGGCATCCGTCTATGCCGATGTCTCGCACAGCACCGAGGACGCCGCGAAACAGCAGGAGTTGACGGCCGGCGCCACCACGGCGCAGTTGTTCGCGCTCGGTGCGGACGAGGCCACCTGCGGGGCGGTGCACGAAGCACTGCTCACCCGGCACGAAGGCGAACCCGGCGAGCACTCCGGGCGGGCGCTGTTCGCCGCCCACGGGGAGATCGTGCTCGACACCCCGCTCCCCGGGCCCCCGGCCACCCCCTTCGCGGCGTGGGGACCGGTGCCCCGCGTCACGCCCTTCCTGGCGGCCGTCGGCGACGACCCGGTCTGCCTCGTGGTCCGCCTGGACCGGTCCGGGGCGGACTTCTCCGTCCTCGGCGCAGGCGGCACCGAGGACGCCGCCGGCCAGGTCGGCGGCGCCGACTGGCCGCTGCACCGCACCGCTTCGGGCGACTGGTCCGAAGGGCACTTCCGCGCGAAGGTGGAGAACACCTGGGAGCACAACGCGCAGGAGATCGCCGACGCGGTGCGCGCGGCGTTCGAGGAGTGCGCCGCCGGGGCCATCGTCCTGATCGGCGACGCCCGCGAACGCCACCTGGTGCACGACAAGCTGCCCGAACCGCTGCGCGCGCTCACCTACGAGAGTGAGCACGGCGGGCGGGCGCCCGGTGCCGAGAGCACGCTGGTGGACCGGGACATCGCCCAGGTCAGGGCGGTTCAGGAACGGGAGCACATCGCGCAGGTCGCGGACCGCTTCCGCACCGGCGCGGGGCCGGGAAAGGGCGCCCCGCACGCCGCGGCCGGCATCCCCGCCCTGGTCGAGGCGGCCCGGGAGCACCGGATCGACACCCTGCTGATCAGCCCGCACGGCTCGGACATCGCCCGGCCCGTCTGGGTGGGCTCCGACGCCGATCAACTCGGCGTACGGGGAACGGAGTTGCCGTACCTGGGCGAGACGCGTCCGGCCGCCGCGCGGGCGGACGACGCACTGGTGCGGTCGGCGGTCGCGAGCGGCGCCGACATCGTGGTGGTCCGTGACCCCGAACGGGCACCGTCCGGCGGGCTCGGCGCCATCCTGCGCTGGACGGAGGAGAAGACGGGGTGACTGCCGCCGCGGCAGACGCTCCCGCCCCCTCGACCCGGCCGACGGCCCCACAACAGGTGTGGTGCCGGACGGCCATGACGGAGGTTCACTCATGCTGAAGGCGATCGCGGATGTTCTCAGGTCGATCGGCGGCGCCGTCGCCACCGTCGTCACCCTGCCGTTCCGGGCGGTGGCCCGGCTCTTCGGCGGGGCCTCGGACACCGTGCACGGACACCACTGACGCGGGGACGGGGGCCACGGCGACGGGACCGCCCGCCGACCGGCAAGTCCGGTCGGCGGGCGGTCCCGTGAGGTGCGGTCGGCGTCTCAGCCCTGCGCTTCGGCCGCCACCGGCTTCGGTATCAGGAAGGACGTCGCGATGGCCGCTGCCAGGATGGCCACGCCCGCGATCATGCCCGCGGTGTAGCCGCCGGACGACGACGGGTCCGCCGGTGACGCGGCCGTCTTCACCGCGTACAGGAGCGCGAAGCTCAGTCCCGCGCCGAGGTTGAAGGCACCCGCGTTCAGACCGGGCAGGAAGCCCGGGTTGTCGCTGGGGGAGAGGACGATGCCCAGTCCGTTGAGGACGATGTTCGCCACGCCCGCGTAGGCGATGCCCACCAGGACGGACGTCGCCAGCAGCAGGAGCTGCGAGTGGCTGTGCATCGTGACCAGCATCAGGGCGACCGTCGCCACCGACCCCACCAGGCCGAACCGCAGCACCCGGCCGTAGCCGAAGGTCGCGGCGAGGCGGCCGGCCAGCGGGCCCATGGCCAGTCCGGCGAGCGCGTACGGCGACAGCGTCCACCACGCGGACTGTTCGGCGCTCATCCCGAGACCGGCCTGGGCGTCCTGCGCGAAGGCCGGGATCAGCCCGTTCATGACGGCGAACACACCGGTCATGGTGAGCACGGTGGTCAGCAGGGTCGCCCAGGTCGCCCGCTGCTTGAGGTGCCGGGTGGCGACCAGCGGGTGGCCGCTGCGGTTCTCGGTCCGCCAGAACAGGGCGAAGGCGGCCCCGGCCACCACGAGCAGCACGGCGATCAGCGGCCAGTCGGCGGCGGCCAGCTTGCCCGCCTCGTTGAGCGCGGTCAGCAGCGAGCCGACCGAGATCACCAGCAGCGCGACTCCGGGCCAGTCCATCCGGGTCGCGGTGGGTGCCTTCGACTCGGGGGTCAGCGTGGCGACGAGCACGGTGGCCAGGGCGGCCACGACCGCCATCGCCCAGAACACCGACGCGAAGCCGTGCCGGTCGGCCAGGTAGCCGCCCGCGAGGGAGTCGACACCGGCGATACCGCCGTTGACGGCGGTGATCACGCCCAGCAGGGTGCCGTACCGCTTCGGCTCCCGCACCTGCACCCGCAGCATGATCAGACACAGCGGGACGACCGGACCGCAGACGCCCTGGATGACGCGGCCGACGAACAGCATCGGCACGCTGGTGGCCAGGGCGGCGACGACGCAGCCGACGACCATCAGACCGAGCATCCCGGCCAGCACCCGGCGGCGCCCGATGACATCGCCCAGCCGCGGCAGGAAGAGCGAGAACAGCGCCGCCGAGGTGAAGAACGCGGTCTGGGTGAGGCCGATCTCCGCGGAACTGGCACCGAGGGTGTCCTCGATGTTCTTCAGCGCCGGGCTGAGCATGCTCGCGTTGAGCTGGAAGGCGAAACAGGCCGCGAGCAGCGCGGCGACCAGCACGCCGGTGCGGACTCCGGACCCGCCGCCGCTCCCCTCGGCGGTGCCCGTCCCGGTGGCGGTGTTCGTCTCGGTGGGAGTGTTCATGCCTCGATGTCGCCGATCCGCTCGAGCGCGTCCACGACGAGGTTCCAGAACCGCTCGTGGTCGAGCGTGACGGCGACCTGGGTGGTGCAGTCGTCCGGTGCGGGCGCACGGAAGTCCGTGACGGTCATCCCGAGCGTGAGCGCGCCGCGCAGCTCGATGTCGACCGGGGCCTTGCGTACGGTCATGACGTCCGGGTCGATGACGTAGGCGACCGCGCACGGGTCGTGCACCGGCGGGTGGTCGAAGCCCTGGTTCTCGCGGTAGGCCTCGCGGAAGAAGTCCAGCAGCTCACCGACGAACCTGGCGGGGCGGGTGCCGACCGCGTCGATCCGCGCGTCGACCTCGGGGGTCGCCAGCGCCTGGTGCGTCAGATCGAGACCGACCATGGTGACCGGCCAGCGCTCGTTGAAGACGATGTGCGCGGCCTCGGGGTCGATGATGATGTTGAACTCGGCGACCGCGCTCCAGTTGCCCTCGTGGAAGCCGCCGCCCATCAGGACGACCTCACGGACCCGCTCGGCGATCCGCGGCTCCTTGCGCACGGCCAGCGCGATGTTCGTCAGGCCCGCGGTCGGGACGATGGTGATCTCGCCGGGCTCGTGGGACATCACCGTGTCGATGATCAGGTCCACCGCGTGCCGGCGGTCCAGCTCGATGTCCGGCTCGGGCAGCTCCGGGCCGTCGAGGCCGGTCTCGCCGTGGATGTCCGGCGCCGTCTCGATGGCCCGGACCAGCGGACGCGGGCAGCCGGCGGCGAAGGGCACCCCCGTGATCCCGGCGATCCGTGCCACGGACAGGGCGTTGCGGGTCACCTTCTCCAGCGTCTGGTTCCCGACCACGGTCGTCACCGCGACCAGCTCGACATCGGGATTGCCATGTGCCAGGAGCATGGCGATCGCGTCGTCATGCCCCGGGTCGCAGTCGAGGATGATCTTTCTGGCCAACGGAAGAGCCCCTTTGCTCTGCTGCTCGGAAATGTGGTGCGGAGGTGGTGGTGTGCGGGCCGGTACCAGCTCCGGCGCACAGCGCGCCCGGCGGTCACCCATGGCGAGCCCGGGCGGGATGTCAGCAACGAGCGAGCAGCATGGGAAAACGTTCTCCGGAAACTTGACGCATGGACCTGCCGGTTGTCAACGGTTCAATCTCTGCCCTACCGGGCGCTTTCGGGACGAAGCGAGGCCGTCGTGAGGGGGAGATCCACCTCTCATGGGACAACGTTTGCCGCGCGGGTACGGGGGCGTATGCTCCCTCCGGTTCGGGCGGGCCGAGCGAAGGGAGCCGCGGGACGGTGGCCGAAGTCACGTTGAAGGACGTCGCGCTGGCGTCCGGCTGCTCCATTGCCACGGTCTCCCGCGTGCTGGCCGGCACCCGCCCGGTCGGCGTCGAGACCGCCCGTACCGTACGCGAGGCGGCCGAGCGCCTGGGCTACCGGCCCAACCAGGTGGCCCGCGCCCTGCGCAGCCGCTCCACCGGGACCGTCGGACTGGTCCTCCCGCAGATCACCAACCCGTTCTTCCCCGCCCTCGTCCGGGAGCTGGAGCACGCCCTGCACGCCGAGGGGCGGGCCGTACTGCTCGCCGACTGCGACGACGACCCGGTGACCGAGGCGGCCAGGATCGGCGCGCTGCTCGGGCGGCAGGTCGATGCCCTGCTGCTGATACCCGTCGATGAGCGGCACAGCCGCGAGGCGGTGGCGGGCGCGGCGGCCCGGGTGCCGCTGGTGCTGCTCGACCGCGGCTGCGGCCCCGGCGTCGCCGACTCCGTCGCCGTCGACAACGCGGCGGGTATGGCCCTCGTGCTCGATCATCTGGCCGCCACCGGCCGCCGCCGCCCTTGTTTCGTGGGGGCCGCCGGGACCGCGTCGGCGGCGGTCGAGCGGCGCGCGGCGTACGAGGCGGGAGCCGCGGCGCTGGACCCCACGGCACCGGGGCGCGTCGCGCTCGGCGACTTCTCGGTGGAGTGGGGACGCGCCGCCGTCGACCGTGTCCTGCCGTCCCGGCCGGACGCCCTGATCTGCGCCAACGACCTCATCGCCGCCGGCGCGCTGCAGCGGCTGCGGCAGCTCGGCGCGGACGTGCCGGGCGAGATCGCCGTCACCGGCTTTGACGACATCCCGCTCGCCGGCCTCGCCGACCCGGCGCTGACCACCGTCCGCCAGCCGGTCGCCGAACTGGCCGCCGAGGCCGCCCGCCTGCTGAGCCACCGGCCGTCCACCGGGGCGTCCGGGGCGCGGCGCACGGTCCGGCTCGCACCGCACCTGGTCGTACGGGCCTCCAGCGCGCATCTCTGACGTGGCGTCAATCGTCTTGCAGAAAAGGCGAGTTGGCTGAAGCCGGCCGGTCAGGCGGTGACGCCTGCCGCGAGGGGCCGCGTCTTCCGCTGCGCGCTGCCGGAGCCCTTGACCGTACGCGGTCACGGAGTAAAGTCTAGACCAATTGGTGTACACCTTCGCGTCATCCCCCCTCAACGAGGCCTCCTCCGGGCGGACATGCGGCGCCGCGGCGGGCGTCGGTCCCCTGAACTCGTGCGGCGGCCTCCCTCGCGAAAGGTTCGACATGCACACGAAAAGAAGGCTGGCCCTCGCCATCGGTGCGGGCATCGCCCCGCTGCTCGTCGTCACCCTGCCGGCCAGTCCGGCGAGCGCACACGGCTATGTGTCCTCACCGCCCAGCAGGCAGGCACAGTGCGCCGCGGGCACCGTCGAGTGCGGTGCGATCAAGTGGGAGCCACAGAGCGTCGAGGGCCCCAAGGGCCTGACCAGCTGTAGCGGCGGCAACAGCCAGTTCGCGGAGCTCGACGACGACAGCAAGGGCTGGAAGGCCACCCCGATCGGCAGTTCCCAGACCTTCAACTGGAAGCTGACCGCACGTCATTCGACCAGCACCTGGCAGTACTTCGTGGGCGGAAAGAAGGTCGCCGAGTTCAACGACGGCGGTGCCCGGCCACCGGAGACGGTCTCGCACACCGTCAACTTCGGCGGCCTCACCGGCAAACAGAAGATTCTCGCGGTCTGGAACGTCGCCGACACCGCGAACGCCTTCTACGCCTGCATCGACGTCACCATCGGCGGATAGCCCCTTCGCCGGACTCATCGACACCTCTCGCTCCTCCGGTCCCTCCCGCATCCCTCCCTCACCCCCTCCGTCCCTTCGTCCGGCTCCCGTCCCCGTCGCCTCGTCCCCTGCCGCCGTTCACCTCCGTGAGCGGCGGCACGGACGGCGCCGGGGCGGGCGACGCACCCGTTACGATCGGCCCATTCATGGCCGTCGTTCGTGGCCGCTGCCGGGAGGAAGAGATGGGCCTGTTCCGCCGAGGACCGAAGCGGGATTCGCGCGACCTGGTACGTGACGGGGAGTTCAGCTTCTTCTCCGAGCGTGAGGGCGGTGTCTTCAGATCACAGGTGCGGCAGGCCTTCGCGGAGAAGGGACTCGAAGTCACCGCGTACGCGGGCGTGGTCACCGACTCCGCGGGCCGGCAGTTCGGCCTCGGCAACCTCGCCGCGGTGTGCCACCGGGACCGGCGCGGGGAGCGCAGCTGGCCCGCGCTGATCCGGGATCACGTCGGCAAGGTGCTCCGGACGATGGACGGCCCGCAGCCGCTGGAGACCCTCAGCGCGGACGAGATCCGGGCCTGCCTCTACCCCCGGGTGGTCGCCCAGGAGACGCTGCCCGCCTCGGACTCCTTCCGCTACGGCCGGGCACCGGCGCCGGGACTGCGGGAAGTGCTCGCCCTCGATCTGCCGGAGGCCGTGCAGATGCTCAGCGAGGACTCCCTGACCGATCTCGGTGACGTGGCCGAGCTGCGTATCCGGGCGATGAACAATCTGCGTGCGCTGCCGGTCGAGGGGCACGAGACGGTGCGGCGCGGCGACGGCTCGGCGTTCGAGGTGCTGCTCGGCGACTCGTTCTTCACCGCGAGCCGGGTGCTGGTACTGGACGAGCTGGTGCAGCGGCTCATGGGCACCGGGCTGACACCGGACGGTGCGCTGGTCGCCCTGCCCTTCCGGCACCAGCTGGCGTTCCACCGTATCCACGACGCCCAGGTCATCCCGGCGCTCCAGGCGATGGCGCAGTTCGCGGCGGCCGGTCACGAGGACGCGGCGGGCGCCATCAGCCCCCGGGTGTTCTGGTGGCGCCGGGGCGTGATGACCCCGCTGAGCGAGCGGGACGGCGACGGGTTGCGGGTGGTGGCCGACGCCGACTTCCAGGAGATGCTGGAACGGCTGGTGCAGGGCGAGGCCTGAGGGACGCCGCGGACCGGGCCCCGCCGCGGAGGCCGTACCACGGTCATTTCCCGGCCCGCACAAGATTTTCTCGGAGAATCCCGGCCCGGAGGGAACCCGAACCGCCGTACACCCGTTTCTACAAGTGAGGCCCCACGCTCTCCCCCGTGCGTGGGGCCTCACCTGTGCGCCGTGCCGCCGACCCCGCCGCGCCCCGGCCGCGTCAGCCGTCGAGCGCCGCGCGCTCCTCCTCGGTGAACAGCCGCGAGCGGATCAGGAAGCGCACACCCTCCGGCGCCTCCAGCGAGAACCCGCTGCCCCGCCCCGGTACGACGTCCACCGTCAGATGGGTGTGCCGCCAGCGCGCGAACTGGTCCGCCGACATCCAGAAGTCCACCGACTCCGGCACGCCCTCCACATCCAGCCGGGCCAGCAGCGCATCCGACGATCCCGTACGGAATTCCCCCGCCGGGTAGCACATGGGGGCGCTGCCGTCGCAGCAGCCGCCGGACTGGTGGAACATCAGCGGGCCGTGCTGCTGCCGCAGCAGCCGCAGCAGTTCGGTCGCCGCCGCGGTGAGCGCGATGCGC
This sequence comes from Streptomyces sp. NPDC001219, assembly GCF_053597915.1. Classification (NCBI taxonomy): domain Bacteria; kingdom Bacillati; phylum Actinomycetota; class Actinomycetes; order Kitasatosporales; family Streptomycetaceae; genus Streptomyces; species Streptomyces sp. NPDC001219. The sequence continues at coordinate 60,217 of NZ_JBSFJF010000006.1, forward strand.
GCGACGCTCTCCGGGGCCGCGGTGTACGGCGCGGCCGTCTCCCACCCGTCGCCGCCGCCCATCAGCGCCGGCCCGGCTTCCACGCGCGGCGGCCGACCGGCAGGTTCCTGGTCCCCGGTGGGTACATATGTGGCTTCCTCTCCCTCACCATTCCGCCCCTGAACAGCGGAAACGGATGCCGTGTACGTGCGCGGTCCGGTGGGCGGGCCGTCCGGGCCCGGCCCGGAACGCGCCCACCGGGCTGTCGCCACGGCGGCGTTCCAGTGAACCCTCCGCGAGGTTGCGCCATGGTTGCACGCGGCACCCGGGAAGCGGGGGCGAGCGCCGGGCGTACGCCTGTCGCGGGCGGCGGCCGCGCGGGCGCACCGCGGGCGGACATCCGGGCGCCCGCCCAGGCAACCGCGGTGCGCGCCGGAACATCTCGCAAGCCACACGAGAACGACGAGAGTTGAGCAACTGGTGACGTTCGCACATTCCCGGGATGCGTGCGGTGACGACTGGCCCTTGGTGGGGCGCGAACGCGAACTCGCCGCCATGGACGCCGTGGCCGCCGACGTCCTGTCCGGCCGTCCGCACGTCGTCCAGCTCGAAGGGTCCGCCGGCATCGGCAAATCGGCCCTGCTGAACACCTGGTGGGAGCGGAACGGGCAGTTTCGTGTGCTGCGGGCCCGCTGCCACCCCCTGGAGCGCCAGTTCGCCTTCGGCGCCGTGCGGCAGCTGTTCAAGCCGCTGCTGGCGGCCGCCTCCGCAGGCGACCGGGCAGGCCTGCTGGAAGGGATCGCGGCGGTCACGCTGCGGGCCCTGGACGACACCGCCGGCGCCGGTCCGCTGCCGGAGGCCGCCGATGTGACGGCGTCGACGCTGCGCGAGCTGGACGCACTGGTCGCCCGGCTGTCCCGCCGGCAGCCCCTGCTGCTGGCCGTGGACGCCCTGCAGTGGATCGATCAGCCCTCGCTGCGCTGGCTGGTCCACTTCGTCGGACGGGCGGACAGCCACCCCGTGCTGATCGCCGTGACCACCCGCAGCGCCGAGAGCCGACGGCTCGATCCGCTGTTCGCCGAGCTGGTCCGGCCGGCGAACTGCCACACCCTCGTCGTGGAGCCGCTCGGCGTGGCCGACGTGGGACAGCTGGTGCGGACGCTCTGGGGCGCGGACGAGCCCGACGAGGCCTTCTGCGCCGCCTGCCACGCCGCCACCGGCGGGCACCCGCTGTTCGTCCGGGCCCTGCTCCACCAGGCACAGCGCACCGGGGTGAAGCCGACGACGGAGTTCCGGGACCGGATTCCCACGGTCACCCTCTCCACGCTCGGCGGGGAGATCTCGCACCGGCTCTGCCAGGCGTCCGGCGAGGTCGTGGAACTGCGACCGGCTCAACCGCCGGCTGACCCGGCAGGTCTCGGGCCGCGGCATGGAGCTCCTGGTCTCCTCCCTGACGGTCTACCGGGCCGTACTGGCGCTGCGCCGCGGGAACATCGCCGAGGCGCTCGCCGCGGCACAGGACGCGGACGACGCCTCCCCCGCCGGCCGGCCGCCGTACGGCCTGACCGTGGACGCGGTCAGGATCGACGCCCTGCTCGCCCAGGGCCGGGTCGAGGCCGCCGAGCGCATCGCGGCCACCCACGCCCTGGCGGGGCAGACGGACATCGCATGGGAACGGCCCCGGTTCCTCATGAGCCTGGCCGCACTGCGGATCGCCCAGGGCGAGCTGCGGACGGGGCTCTCCCTGCTCCGCGAGTGCGGTCACCACTACGAGGCCCTGGGAACGGTCAGCCCGGCGATGTCCCCGTGGCGCTCGCGCGCGGTCGCCGTCCATCTCGCCCTGGGGGAGGCCGGGCCGGCCCGTGCGCTGGCCGAGCAGGAGCTGGAACTGGCCCGGCGCTGTCAGCTTCCCCGGGCCCTCGGGATGGCGCTGCGGGCGGCGGGGAACACGGCGGACGGCGCCCGCGGGCTCGACCTGCTGGCCGAGGCCGTGACGGTACTCCGGCCCACTCCCGCACGCCTCGAACTCGCCCGCGCCTGCCACGACTTCGGGATCGCGCTGCTGCGCCGGGACGACAGGCGCGGCGCCCGCAGGTCCCTGCGTGAGGGCCTGGACCTCGCCGTCGGCTGCGGCGCCACGGCGTTCGCCACACGGCTGGAGGAGGGGCTGCACCTCGCCGGCGGGCGGGTGGCCAGGACCGGGACCCAGACGCTCCGCGGGCTGACGGCAGGGGAGGAACGCGTCAGCACACTGGCGGCGCAGGGGTACAGCAACAAGCAGATCGCCGAGCTGCTCGTCGTGTCGCTGCGGACCGTGGAAACCCATCTCACCGGCGCCTACCGCAAGTTGGGGATCTCCGGGCGGCCGCACCTGGCGGCCGCGATGGCCGAGGCGGGCGGATTCCGGCGGGGGAGCGACGCGAACGGCTCCTGAGTGCGGCCCGGGGGCCGGTATCGCGGGCCGCCCTCGTTCCCGTGGTGCGCTGGGCGCGGGGACCACGGTTCCTCGTGGTCCGACGCCGTGGTCCGGCAATTCCCCCGGCAGTTCTCGTGGTTACCCCGAGAGGTGCGCTCCGGGTACCGAAGGCTTAGCCGGAATCAATTGATCCGCCAGCTCCCTCATGACTTACTCAGATCTCACAACGCCGCATTCTTCCGGTGCCACCGCACCGTGCAAGAGGGAGCAACAACCGTGAAGGTCGACCATCGGGCGGTATGCGGTCTTCTCGCGGTGGGGGCCGCGTGTTTCTCCACCGTACTCTCCGCACCCGCCGCTAATGCGGCACCCGACAACTACATCCAGATCACTCATCACGCCGGCATTCTCGCCAACACCTGCTACAAGTGGCGAGACGCCGAGGGCAAGAACTACTGCCACAACGTCCGTCCGGTGAACGACACCTGGAAGGCGTATTTCCCCGCGGAAGCGACCGGCGCGAAGATCGACCTCAGCACCAGCATCGTCGATTACGCCACGGTGGACACCGCCGCGGTGACCGACACCGACAGCTCTCGGTGCCGTCACCGTCGCGCTCGCTTCGGTACCCGCGGCATCCGCCGCACAGGGCTCCGCCCTTCCCGACGTCAACGGCCACACCGACAAGTGGGTGGAGGAAGGCAGCCCCTCCGTCACCTACGACAACGGATACCAGGTGAATTCCGCGGCGGAGGTCAAGCGCGCACTGGACCAGTGCATTGAGGGCACGCTGGTGTCCGGAATCCACGTCCTCCGTGTGAACTGCTGATCACGCGCCCCGGGCCCGTCGGTGATATTCCGCCGACGGGCCCCTCCGGTAAGGTCCCCACCATGGTCCAGAGAATCGAACCTGCCGCAGAGCCTCCGGTGACTCTCACCAGCCCTTACGACCTGCTGACCGGCTATCTCGATTTCTACCGGAACGCCGTGCTCCGCAAGTTGGCGGGAATGTCCGACGAGGAGCTGAGGAACAGCCGGCTGCCCAGCGGCTGGTCACCACTCGGACTGCTCAAGCACCTGGCCGGTGTGGAACTGCGGTGGCTGCAATGGGGATTCAACGGGGAGGCCGTCGAAGAACCGTGGGCCGAGTTCACGGCCGGCTCCCGGGTGTGGCATGTCGATCCCGGAGAGTCCTTCGAGGACGTCAAGACGTTCTTCCAGGAGCAGTGCGCACGGTCCCGCGCCATTGTCGCGGCGGCCCCCTTGGAGGACCGGGCGGCCACCCTGGGCGGAAAGGTCCCGGCCGACGAGGACCGTCCCACCCTGATCTGGATTCTCTTCCACCTGCTCCAGGAGTACGCCCGCCACGCGGGCCACCTCGATGTCGCCCGTGAGCTGGCCGACGGGGCAGTGGGGGAGTAGGACCCGGCCCCGCGACGGACCAACACGCCCTGCCCCACCGCGCCCCGCCCGGGTGAGCCGCGTCTCACCCCGCCGGGGCCTCTTGTCTATGCAACAAGTTGCATAGAAGGATCGGGGGCATGGCGCTCGAGCACGCGATCCTTGTCTCCCTGCTGGAGAAGCCGGGCTCCGGCTATGAGCTGGCCCGGCGCTTCGAGCGGTCCATCGGACACTTCTGGACCGCCACCCACCAGCAGATCTACCGCGTCCTCAAGCGCATGGAGAGCGACGGCTGGGTCGATGTCCGCGAGGTGCCGCAGCAGGCCCGGCCGGACAAGAAGGAGTACTCCGTCGCCGCTCTCGGCCGCGCCGCGCTCTCCGCGTGGCTGCACGAGCCGATCGAACCCGAGAGCGTCCGGCACGACCTCGCCGTGAAGATCCGCGGTGCCGCCTTCGACGACCCCGCCGCGCTGATCTGTGAGGTCGAGCGGCACCACCAGATCCACACCGACCGCCTCGCGCACTATCTGGCGGGGGAGCGGCGCGACTTCACCGGCCCCGAGGCCCCCGCGACGCCCGACCCGGGCCGCGAACTCCAGCACGTCGTCCTGCGCGGCGGCATCTCCTTCGAGCGCATGACCCTGGCCTGGCTCGACGACGTCCTCGCCACCCTCCACCGGCTCCGCCCCGAGCACGGAACCGGCGCCGGATGAGCGAAGGCCCCGCCCGGCCCCCGGGCTCTCCCCGCTGCAATCCGTAATCCGCAACCACACCCGCAACCCGAACCGGAAAGGCGACCCTCCATGGCCGACCCGCTGCTGTTCAACCCCCGCACCTACGACCCCGCGCACTTCGACCCCGAGACCCGCCGGCTGCTGCGCGCCACCGTCGACTGGTTCGAGGAGCGCGGCAAGCGCAAGCTGATCGAGGACTACCGCTCCCGCGCCTGGCTGTCGGAGTTCCTGGAGTTCTCCACCAAGGAGGGGCTGTTCGCGACCTTCCTCACCCCGGCCTCCGCCGCCGACGGGAACCAGGACAAGCGCTGGGACACCGCCCGGATCGCGGCCCTCAACGAGATCTTCGGCTTCTACGGGCTCGACTACTGGTACGCCTGGCAGGTCACCATCCTCGGCCTCGGCCCGGTCTGGCAGAGCGACAACGCCACCGTCCGCGACCGCGCCGCCGAACTCCTCTCCCAGGGCGAGGTGTTCGCCTTCGGCCTCTCCGAGAAGGCCCACGGCGCCGACATCTACTCCACCGACATGCTCCTGGAGCCCGACGGTGACGGCGGCTTCCGCGCCACCGGCTCCAAGTACTACATCGGCAACGGCAACGCCGCCGGACTCGTCTCCGTCTTCGGCCGCCGTACCGACGTCGAGGGCCCGGACGGCTATGTCTTCTTCGCCGCCGAGAGCCGCCACCCGGCCTACCACCTGGTGAAGAACGTCGTCGACTCCTCGAAGTACGTCAGCGAGTTCCGCCTCGAGGACTACCCGGTCACCGCCGACGACATCCTGCACACCGGCCGCGCCGCCTTCGACGCCGCCCTCAACACCGTCAACGTCGGCAAGTTCAACCTCTGCACCGGCGCCATCGGCATCTGCGAGCACGCGATGTACGAGGCCGTCACCCATGCGCAGAACCGCATCCTCTACGGCCGTCCGGTCACCGCCTTCCCGCACGTCCGCCGCGAGCTGACCGACGCCTACGTCCGCCTCGTCGGCATGAAGCTGTTCAGCGACCGCGCCGTCGACTACTTCCGCTCCGCCGGTCCCAACGACCGCCGTTACCTGCTCTTCAACCCGATGACGAAGATGAAGGTGACCACCGAGGGCGAGAAGGTCATCGACCTGATGTGGGACGTGATCGCCGCCAAGGGCTTCGAGAAGGACACCTACTTCGCCCAGGCCGCCACCGAGATCCGCGGCCTGCCGAAGCTGGAGGGCACGGTCCACGTCAACCTCGCCCTGATCCTCAAGTTCATGGGTAACCACCTGCTCAACCCGGCCGAGTACGCGCCCGTGCCGACCCGCCTCGACGCGGCCGACGACGCGTTCCTCTTCCGGCAGGGCCCGGCACGCGGTCTGGGCGCCGTACGCTTCCACGACTGGCGGACCGCCTACGACGCCTTCGCCGAGGTGCCGAACGTCGCCCGCCTCCGCGAACAGGCCGACGCCCTCTGCGAGTTCGTCACCACCGCGGCCCCCGACGAGGAGCAGAGCCGGGACCTCGACCTGCTGCTCGCCATCGGCCAGCTGTTCGCGCTGGTCGTCCACGGCCAGCTGATCCTGGAGCAGGCGCAGCTGACCGGCCTCGACGCGGACGTGCTCGACGAGCTGTTCGCCGTCCTGGTCCGGGACTTCTCCGCGCACGCCGTCGAACTGCACGGCAAGGACTCCGCCACCGAGAAGCAGCAGAGCTGGGCGCTGGGCGCGGTCCGCCGCCCGGTCATCGACGACGCCCGCTCGAAGCGCGTCTGGCAGCGGGTGGAGGCCCTGTCCGGGGCGTACGAGATGGCCCCGTAGCCACACCGGCCACGGGCCGCCCGCACCGGGGCGGCAGGCTCAACCACCGGCACACGCCGGCTGAGCCCGCCGCCCCGGCGCCGTTCGCCCTCGCGGCACACCGGTCGGCGCCGCCCCCGGAGTCGAGGTTCGGGAGACCGGCAGGTCCACCGACAACGAGCGGCTACCGGCCGCCTCCAACAGGGCGAACGGTGCCTGGCGCGGCACTAGTATCGGCACTCCTGAGGTTCGCCCAGCGGTTCATGTCCGGGAGAGGGGTAGACGAGGGTGCGGGTCGACATCGTCGTCGACGGGGGTTCCGGCGGGGAGCGGGATGGCCGGTCCTCCGGGGCCTGGTTACGGCGCCCGGCGGACGGAGCCCGCGGGGACCGGACGGAGCAGAGGTCACCGTGACGATCCTCCCCGACCCCGCCGCCTCCCAGGCCGTGCTCATCGGTGTCCATGACTACGAGAACCTGGCCGCACTCCCCGCCGTCGAGCGCAATCTCGCCGGGCTCACCCGGGCGTTCACCGACCCGGACCTGTGGGGACTGCCGCCGACGCACTGTGTCGCACTGTCCCAGCCGCCGAGCGCCCAGGACGTGCTCGACACCCTCAGCGGCGTCGCCCAGCGCGCCACCGACACCCTGGTCGTCTACTACGCCGGGCACGGACTCCTCGACCCGCTCAGCGACGAGCTGTACCTGGCGCTGCCCGGCTCGGACCAGGAACGGCTGTACAGCGCGCTGCCCTTCGAGTGGGTGCGCCGGGCGATCCTGGACCCGCGGATCGGTGCCCGGCACAAGGTGGTGATTCTGGACTGCTGCTACAGCGGGCGGGCCCTGGAGGGCGGCATGAGCGGCAGCACCCAGGTGGCCGACCATGCGCTGATCGACGGCACCTCCCTGATGACGGCCGCCGCGAAGACCCGCAAGGCGCTGTCCCCGCCCGGTGAGGAGTACACCGCGTTCACCGGTGAACTGATCACCGTGCTCACCGAGGGGATCGTCGCCGGCCCGCCCCTGCTGGACATGCAGACCGTGTACCGGCACCTCTACACCGCGCTGGCGGCCCAGGCCAGACCGCTGCCGCAGCAGCGCAACCGCAACACGGGCGGCCTGATCGCCCTGGCCCGCAACCGCGCCCACCCGGCCCACCGCCCACAGCCGCCGTCCGCACCGGCCCCTGGTCCGCCCGCACCCTCCCCGTCCCCTGTTCCGTCCGTTCCCGAGCCGGAATCCGCAGCCGTTCCCGGGCCGGACACGACGCCCGGGACCGAGGCCGTTCCCGATCCCGTTTCCGAACCCGTCTCCCAGCCCGTCCCCGAGCCGCAGCGGCCGAGCGTCGAACCGGCCCCCACCCCCGACCGCACCTCGGCCCCCGCCCCGGAAGCGCGCGGTGAGGAGCTTCAGCGGACCGCTGCCGCACCCCGGCAGCACACGGCGCCGGAGGTTCCCCGCACCGAGGGCAACGGGCAGGGCAGCCGCGGAAACCCGGTCTCCGCCCGGACCAGGACCCTCGCGCTGGTGTCGGCGGCGGTCCTGATCGCGGGAGTCTCCACGACCCTCGCGCTGTGGAACGGTTCCCAGGGAGAGGACGCCCACGGCACCTCCAAGGGGGGCGCCACCACCGAGGCCGCCTACAACGCCGCCGTCGGCCACGTCCTCAGGCCGGGGAAGGGCGAGGGCAACACGCTGAAGTTCATCAGCGCCACCGATGCCGACTCCTGGGACCCGCAGCGCAGCTCCTACCGCCATGTGGCGAACTTCGCCCGCTACTACGCACGTCAACTGGTCACCTACAAGCCCTGGGCGAAGGGCGCCGACCTCACCCCGGACCTGGCCACCGACAGGGCCAAGGTCAGCGGTGACCGCAAGACCTACACCTACACGCTGCGCGAAGGAGCCACCTGGGAGGACGGTTCGCCCGTCACCTCCCAGGACGTCAAGTACGGCATCGAACGGCTCTGGGCACCGGAGGTCCTCTCCAACGGGCCGCCCTACCTCCAGCAGGTGCTCGACCCGGACAAGACCTACCGGGGCCCGTACAAGGACACCTCGGCGACGGGCTCCCCGGCGATCAAGACGCCCAACCCCCGCACCATCGTCTTCAAACTGCCCCGGCCCAACGGCGACTTCGAGCAGATGCTGGCCATGCCGGCCGCCTCACCCGTGAAGAAGAGCCAGGACACCAGGGCCACATACGGCGCCAAGCCGTTCTCCAGCGGCCCGTACCGGTTCCACTCGTACCGGCCGGGCAAGTCACTGGAGCTGGTGCGCAACTCCCACTGGAAGGACGACTCGGACCCGATCCGTACGGCCCTCCCGGACAAGATCACGGTCACCATCAAGGACAATCCGGACACGGTGGACGCCGCCCTCGCCAAGGGCGACTACGACCTGGCGCTGGCTCCCACGAAGCTGGGCCCGCTCTCCCGGGCCGGGCTGCTGTCGGGCAGTGACCGCCGCAAGAACCTGGACTCCGCGCAGTCCGGCTTCGTCCGCTACGCGGGCTTTCCGCGGACCGTCGAACCGATGGACAACGTCGCCTGCCGCAGGGCGGTGGTCTACGCGGCCGACCGCCGCAACCTGCAGACCGCGCTCGGTGGCACCGACGCGGGCGGCGACCTCGCGCCGAGTCTGCTGCCGCCCGCCATCAGGGGCGCCGACCCCGCCTTCGACCCGTACGGAATCGTCAAGAGCGGGGGCGCGCCGGACCTGACCAGGGCCAGGGCGGAGCTGAAGAAGTGCGGGCGGCCGAAGGGCTTCCGGACCACCATCGCGGTGCGCGACGACCGGCCGGCGGACGCCGACACCGCCGAAGCGCTCGGGAGCGCGCTGGCCAGGATCGGGATCAGGGCCGAGGTCGAGCGGTTCGACGCGAAAGAGGCGCACACCATCGTCGGGGCGCCGTCCGAGGTGAAGAAGCAGGGCTACGGCATCGTCCTCGCGAGCTGGGGTGCCGACTTCCCCACCGGGCAGGGCTTCTGGCCACCGCTCGTCGACAGCCGGATGCGCCTGCCGAGCGGCAACTACAACGTCGCGGAGGTCGACTCCCCGGCCCTCGACAAGCTCCTCGACCAGGCCATCGCCGAACGGGACCCCGACAAGGCCGGCGAGGCCTACGCGGAGATCAACCACAAGGTCGCCGAGGGTGCCTACTACCTGCCGTTGGTTTTCGAGAAGTACGTCAGCTGGCGCAGCCCGCGGCTGACCAATGTCCAAGTCGCCCCCGCATACGGTGGCTACGACTTCGCCCGGCTGGGCGTCAACGGCACCTGACACCGCACCCCGCCGAACAGGCAGACCGACGACCGCCGTTCGGTCATTCCAGTCATTCCGGGCACTCGCACTATCAAGGATATATCGCACTGCCCTGCAGGTCGCGCGAGGATTATGATCCGGGCAGGCTCAGTACGCACCACGACTGGACGAGATGTGCTTCTTCTCCGTTGCCTGTATTCGCCGGGGCCGGTACGGATGACGTCGCTCGCGCTCGCGGCGACGGGCGTCATGGCGCTGCTGGGCGGCTGCACCGGGACCGGGGAGCCGCTGAGCGCCGGGCACACCTCCGCAGCCTCCGCCCCGGTGCGCCTGTGGCCGGAACGCAAACCCGCGCCGCAGCCCGAGCCGGGAACGGGCGAGAACCTCCCCGCCGCCGTGCCCGGGGTGCCCCGGGTGCCCTCCGGGGACATCCGCAGGGCGCCGCTGTTCACCGTCGTCAGACAGCAGGTCGCCGCGGGTTCCGCCCTCGGCGGCGGGCCGCAGTTCGACTCGGCCACCACGAGGAGGATCGACGCCTGCACCGGCGAACCGGCGCACTGCCCGGTCCGGAAACCGCAGTACCGGGACCTGACCGGCGACGGGAAGCCCGAACTGATCGTGGGCATCGAGTCCTCGGACGACTCCCTGGCGGTGTGGGTCTTCAGGCTCCGCCACGGGGTGGTGACCCGGATCATGGACGCCGGCGCGACGCCGTTGTCGGTGGAGATCGCGAACGGTGACCTGATCCTGCGGGAGCCCACCGGCACACCCGGCTACGCCACCCGCACCGTCTACGCGTGGGACCCCCGGACGCGGACCATGGCACTGCGGGCCATGGAGTTCGACCAGGCGGACCCCGCCACCCCCGCACCGAAGCGGACGTCATGAGCGCCGGCCGGCCCCGTGCGCGGCTGCGCCTGCCCGCCTGGACGGCGAAGCTCTACTGGAAGTTCGCCGTCTTCGTCATCGTCATGTGCTGCGTCCTCGCCACCGTGGTCGGCGTCCTGGTCCATGTCCTCGTCGGCCGGCAGACCGAGGACGGGGCCCGCAGCGCCGCCCTGGCCGAGCTGGACACCGTCGCGGCGGCGTACGTCGCCGGGGAGCCCCTCGGCCGCAACGCCGCGGTGGACCCCGCCGACCTCCCCACGGCGCTCCGCACCCTCGCCCGGCGGGGCGAGCGCGGCACCCAGCTCGCCGACCACCACGGCCGCCCGGCGATGTGGGCCGTCACCCCCGCCGACGGCAAGGCACTGGCCGTCCACGTCGACTACACCCAGCGGGCCGCCGCGCTCCGTGGCCTGGACCGGTCCATCATCGGCTCCTCGGCCTTCGCGATCGCCCTCACCCTCGTCGCCGGGCTGTTCGCGGTCTCCCGTATCACCCGACGACTGCACCACACCGCCCAGGTGGCCCGCCGGATCAGCACCGGCGATCTCGACGCCCGCGTGGACGACCCCCGGGTCCTGCGCCCCGGCCACGCCCAGGACGAGGCCGCCGCGGTGGCGGCCGCACTCGACGCGATGGCCGCCGCACTCCAGGCCAAACTGCACAGCGAGCAGCGGTTCACCGCCGATGTGGCACATGAGCTGCGCACCCCGCTGACCGGGCTGCGGGTGGCGGCCGACCTGCTGCCGCCCGGCCGTCCGGCTGAGATGGTGCAGGACCGCATCCGGACCATGAGCCGGCTCACCGAGGACCTGCTGGAGATCTCCCGTCTCGACGCGGAGGTCGAGCAGGCCGACATCGACGTCCATCAGCTGGGGCCGCTGGCCGAGCGGGCGGTGCAGGCCACCGGTCTGGCGGCCGAGGTCCGCATCGAGCGGGACGCCCGGGTGGAGACCGACCAGCGCAGGCTCCAGCGCGTGCTGGGCAACCTCGTGTCCAACGCCCACAGGCACGGCCGCACGCCGGTCCTCCTGACCGTCGACGGCCTGACCATCACCGTGCGGGACCACGGCGACGGCTACCCCGACCGACTCCTCGACCACGGCCCCGAGCGCTTCCGCAGCCACTCCACCAGCACCAGGAAAACCGGCCACGGCCTCGGCCTGACCATCGCCCTCGGCCAGGCCCGAGTCCTGGGCGCCACCCTCCACTTCACCAACGCCCCCGACGGCGGCGCCGTAGCCCAACTCGCCCTTCCCTCCTCGACCCCGCAGTGGGAACTCCAGCGGGGGGAAGGGGGCGACGGCGCCTAGGCGGTGTCCGACGGTCGGCGGAGTTGGTGGAACCCGGCGTACTGGTCGTGCATCAGGTCGTAGAAGGAGTCGAAGCGCTCTGGTCCCCTCCCTGACCACGAGGCGAGCCAGTAACCGGCCCACTCACCGCGCTCGTCGACGTCTTCGGGGTCGAGGAGCATGACCGCGGCGTCGCCCTCGAGCGAGAGCCGCAGGGAACGGGCGAGGATCTCGCTCTCGGGCTCCTCGCCCTCGTCGGTGAACTCGGTGTCGCGGTAGGCGTCTATCCAGCTGGAGTCCTCGGTCTCGGCCAGCCAGGCCAGCTCGGAGGCTCCCGCGAGCCGGTAGATGAAGTTGCCCGTGTCCCGCCACCCGTTGGTGGTCAGCAGGAATTCCCGGAGCGAGGGCGGCAGCGTCCGCCCCAGGCGGGCCTCGGCCGCCGCGACCTCGTCCCCGCCCGCCGGGCCGAACCCGAGCCAGCCGTCCCGTACGGTCTCCTCAGCCAAGGCTCCTTCCCGCTCGGGCTCGTGTCCGGCGATCCACTCCTCGCTCCAGCGTTTCAGGAACGGCCGCCACTGTTCACGGTTCATGCACTGCCCTCTCGCGTCGAACGCCGTCACACCTCACGTGCGTCAACGACACCACATGGGTCTGACATCCGGCGCTCTCGCCGGCCGGTGGCCCCTGCACCCGCCGCCCGTTCCACCACGCCAGGCCTCACCACACGAGCGGTACCGTTGCCGCCATGCCGTTATCGCAGCGTTTCGCGCCTCCGGTCGCCCTGTTCGTGCTGGCTCCGTTCGTGGGTGAGTTCCTCCTGGGCAATCTCACTCTCGCGGAACTGCCGCTCGGTGTGCTCCTCGCGCCGCTGTACGGCTGCGGGGCCCTGCTCGTACGGGAGTTGGGGCGGCGCAGCGGCGGCGGCTGGCCGACCATGGTGCTGTTGGCCGCGGCCTACGCGCTGATCGAGGAAGGGCCCGTCGACCAGCTGCTGTGGAACGACTCGTACGCGGGCGCCGACCAGTTGCACGGTGCCTCCTATCTGCCGTCCTTGGGCATGAGCGTCGAGCTGACCCAGTCCGTGCTGGCGCTGCACACGGTGTGGAGCATCTGTGTGCCGATCGCTCTGGTGGAGACGCTGACCCGGTCCCGGCGCAGCGAACCGTGGCTCGGCCGGGTCGGCCTCGGTGTGGTGGCCTGCCTCTACGTGGCGGGTGCGGTCCTGGTCTTCCGGGGCAACTACGCGGCGGAGCACTTTCTCGCCTCGCCGGCCCAGCTGGCCGGCATCACGGTGGTCATCGTCGGGCTGATCGTCGCGGCATTCGGTATCCGCACGGCCCGGCTCCGGCCGCTGCCCGGCCGCGCCCCGGCAGCGTGGCGGGTGGGCCTGGCGGCCCTCGCGGTGACGAGCGCGTACTGGGGTCCGCTCAACCTCCTCTCCGCCGACCGGTACGAGTGGGCCGGAGCCGTGGTGTGGTGCCTGTGCGGGGCCGCGGGGGTGTGGTGGGTCAGCCGCTGGTCCCGTCGGACGGGCTGGGGTGTCCGTCATCGGTTCGCGCCGGCCGCCGGCGCCGTCCTCACCTATGCGTGGGTGGCGTTCCCGGCCCGTCCCGAGTCCGGCGGCTCCCTGCGGGCAGACCTGCTGAGCAATGCGGTGTTCGCCCTGCTCGCCTGTCTGCTGCTGGTGTGGGCGGCCCGGCGTGCCGCGTCCGACGGTGAGGAACGGCGGCCCGCGGAGAGCCCGGCCGGCAGCTGACCGCCGACCGGGCCCCGCCCCCCAACTACCGGGATGCCCAGGTGCCGCCGGTCACCGGCCCCCCTCCGGTGTCGCGCCGGCGGGCGGGGGGCAGTTCTCGGCGATCTTGTACTTGAGGGCCTCGGGATAGTCGTGCCGGTCCAGTTGGACGCGTACGAGGACCGGGCCCTGGTTGATCGCGTCGCTGGGGTCGGCGATGCGCTGCAGCAGGGCGGTGAGGTCCTCGTGCCGGCGGACCGCGAAGCCGTGCATGGGGTGCTTGGCGGAGCCGAAGACGTCCGCGAGCTTCTCGTACCGCCAGGGGTGCAGTTCGTTGTAGAAGTCGGCGCCGTCGGACCGCGGGGTGCCGTCCTGGTAGTAGCAGGGCTGGACGAGCATCTGCTCGATGCCGTAGAACGCCTCGTTGTCCAGGACGAACACCACCGGGCGCAGACCGTGCCGCACATGGGTGGACATCTCCTGGCAGGTCTCCTGGAAGGAGCCGTCGCCGACGAAGACCATCGGGCGCTTGCCCAGGTGGCGCCGGCCGAGCTCCACCCCGGTGGCCGCACCGACCGAGTAGCCGATGGACAGCCAGCTGTTCTGCGCCACGTACGAGGCGCGCTCGGCCATCCGCAGGTTCATCGAGCCGATCAGCGCGAACGCGGCGTCGCACACCACGGTGAACGGGTTCTGTCGCTCGCCCCGCGGCTCGCTGGTCTGCGCTTCGAGGAAGGCGTTGAGGTGCCGGAAGAGGCTGTCGTACGTGAGGTGTTCCGGGTACGGGCCGCCGGTCTGGGAGGCCAGGAAGGCGGCGGTGCTGTCGGGGACCGCGAGACCCGCGTCGTAGGCGCGGGTGAAGTAGTCCGCGGCGAAGGAACCGTTCCCGAACTCGGCCACCAGGCGCTCCCGCAGCGCGGGGAGGAACCGGGAGAGCGGGACATCGGGGAAGTACGAGGCGCCGACCCGTACCCCGTCGTGGGCGGCGACCGCCCAGTCGTCACCGATCGAGCGCTCCCCGCCGAGGTTCTTCGAGGTCGCCCACGAGCCCAGCCCGATACGGCAGCCCGCGTTGTCGAAGACCTCGGCCACGTGCGGATGGCTGGCCTTGCCGTTGTAGACACCGGAGAAGCCCGGGGTGTACTCGGACACCACGGACTTGGCGCCGACCGTGGTGCAGAACGGGATACGGGTCTCCCGCACCAGCTGCTCGAACTCGTCGGACAGCCGGAAGCGGTCGAGCTCCTCGCCGGCCCACAGGATCGGGTTTCCGTGCTGCCGGACCAGCTCCACACACGCCGCGACCGCGCGGTCGAGCAGGAGCTGCTTCTTCGGGGTGAGGGGCCGCTCGCGCCGGGTCAGCCGGCCCTGCGGTGCGGGGCACCGCGCGCCCCACACGTCGTCCATGACCTCCAGATAGACCGGCCGCCGGTGGGAGAGGCACGCGGTGATCGCGCTGTCGATCTGGGTGGGCGCCAGCCCCGGGTTGGAGATCGCCTGGGCATCCACGGTCACCTGGCGGTAGACCTCCAGGTTGCTCTCCGGGCGCTGCGACATGTGCGAGGTGAGCAGGCCGATCGCCTGCTGGTTGAGCCACTGCTCGTAGGACGGCGCGGCGTTGATCGCGATCAGCGGCACATACTCGGCGAAGGCGCCGCCGATCGCGTTGAGCAGGTTGAACGCGCCCACGCTGTAGGTGACGGCGACCGCGCCGACGCCCTGCTCGCCGAGCGCGATGTCCGCGTCGGCGGACTTCACCCGGGCATAGGCGTCCGCGGCCTGCCCCGCGCCGCCCTCGGTGGGGGTGCCCACCCAGCGCACCGAGGTCTTCTCGTGCAGGGTCGACAGAAACGGTCCCAGGTGGTCGCCCGGAACGCCGAACAGATGGGTGATACCGAGCTGTTCCAGCCGCAGGGCCAGGTACTCGGCGACGGTGCAGGTCTGCGATGTGGTCATGAGGTCAGCGCTCCCTCGCGCGGCTGGTCCGACGGTCCGGTGGTGACGGTGCGGCGTTCGCGGGGTGTCGCGGCCCGCCCGCCGGAGGCGCTCTCGTCAGCCGGGGGAGCCTCGTTGACGGCGATGGCGGCGCGTACGGCCGTCTCCACCGCCCCCTCGATCCAGGCGTGCTTGAGCGACACATGCTCACCGGCGAAGTGCACCGGCCCCTCGGGCCGCACCACATCGAGGTGGAAGCTGGTCATCTGGTGCGGGGTGTAGACCGCGGCCTCTCCGCAGGCGTACGGGTCGCGCAGCCAGCTCTGGGTCTGCCCGGCGCCGGTGTAGAAGACCTCGATGCGGCGGCCGTGCACCGACTGCAGGTTGAGCAGCGCGTAGCTGTAGCGCTCGGCGTCCTCGAAGGAGTCCCAGCGCGCGGCGTCGTCCGACCAGGAGTAGCCCGCCAGCACCACGCCGCCCTCACTGCCGGGGACGGGGTGCGAGGGGTAGTACATGAAGCGGTTGGGGTTGTCGGTGGTGGAACCGCCGCCGTAGGCATGGGTGGCCGGCCGGACACCGCCGCGCAGCGGGGAGTTGCGGTAGTACTCCACCTGCTGCGGGCTGATGCGCTTCTCGTCCACGCTCGGATGCGCGCCGAGCAGCCCCGTGGGCAGGTCCCGCAGGCGCTGCGGAACGGCCAGTGCGGCCTCGGCCTCGTCCTCGCCCCGCTCCTGGTAGTACGCGTACAGACCCGGCGCGATGGCGTCGAGCTCCCGCTTCCAGTCCTCCTCGGTGAACTCCCACCAGCGGCGGGAGAACTCCAGCAGCACTTTGGTGGCCTGGTCGTAGTGCGTCTCGATGACGGCCCGGCGCTTCTTGTACGAGAACGCCGGGGTGACGGTGGTGCACCGCAGGCTGGAGAACGGGATGGTGACGATCGCCAGGTCCCCGGTCCAGGTCTCGACCTCCCCGTACGGATCGCCCTCGGGCACGGTCTGGATGGCGACGGCGGGCCCGGCCGGTCCGGCGAGTCCGCCGTGATGGCCGTCGCGGCCCGGGTCGTAGTATTCCAGCCGCACCATCCGCTGGCCCATCACGATCTGGTCCCGCAGATCCTTGGCGAGCGCCTCCGGGAGCTTCCGGCTGCCGCCCTCGATCTCCCAGTAGGTGGCGGTGGGGTCGATGTCGCTGCGGCCCAGGAAGCTGTGGAAGAAGGCGAGGTGCAGCCGCGAGGTCATGTTCTCGATCGTGCCGACCGCCTCGATGGCCTCGTCGCTGAACCCGGCGTACTCGCGCAGGAAGCGGCCCATGGAGAAGCCGTCGAAGTCACGGATGACCCCGGCCCAGCCGTCCAGCCACTCCTTGAAGGGCTTGTTGACGCGCTTCCCGTCGCTCTGCAGCACGGAGTAGTAGTCCCGCACCGGCTCCAGCGCCTGGTTGACCATCTCGGACACGGTCAGCCGCGACTCGCAGCCGGTCAGATGGAAGCCCTCGTTGATCTGTGACGGGTCCTTGGCGTAGTGGGCGCGGCGCACCTGGGCGCGGTTGGTGCGAATCCAGGTGTGGTTGCGCTTGTCCGGCTCCCGGAACTCGGGGCTGGGATCGCCGTACGTCCAGACCTTGCCGTCCTTGAACGACTTGTAGACCACCGGCGGGACCGGGGCGGTCTGGTTGCCGGTCGAGGGGTCGATGTCGACGTTGAAGAACAGCCGCCGCTTCAGGCCGAGTTTGTCGATCAGCGCCAGGGTCAGCGGGTGGAAGCTGGGCAGCCGCATCGCCCCGGCCTCCGCGTACTGGGCGGGGTCGGTGAAGGGCGGCGGCTCGCCCTTCTTGGTGTGGAAGGTCTTGATGCGGCCCCCGACCCGGTTGGCGTTGGCCTCCAGGATCGTCACGTCGTGCCCGGCGCGGGTCAGCAGGTCACCGGCGACCAGGCCGGCGATCCCCGCTCCGACGATCAGGATGCGCTTGGGAGTGGCGGGCCGGTCGAGCCCCTTGTCGATCAGTACGTCGAGGTAGCGCAGCTTGAGGTCCTCGTTGGCCGGCTCGGGGCCGACCAGCAGGAGTTCCCGGGCGAGCTGCTGGTAGGTCTTGGCGTCGGCGCGCTCGGCCCCGGTGTGCTCACCGCGGAGGTCAGGACGGCTGTCGTTCATGGCGGCTCAGCCCTTTCCGTGCAGGGACTCGTTCGCGGCGAGGCGCCGCAGGGTGCTGATGGAGGGGGTGAACGCGTACACCGCACCGGTGGTCCGCACGAACCGGTCCATCGAAACGGTGCCCTCCTCGCCGTCGGCCAGCACGATCCGGGCGTCCGGGCTGCCGGAGCCGCCCTCCCGGATGGTGCCGGTCACCTTGTCGATGCCGTTGGGCGCACCGCTCTCCCCGGGCAGGAAGTTGGGGTTGTTCGACCAGGCCCGCTGGAGGAACTCGAACTGCCGCTCCAGGGAGGTGCCGTAGCACACGAACATCAGGCCGCGGTCGGCGTCCGCGTTGCCGCCCGTGAACGCGGGCCCGTACGGAATGCCGCGGCGCATGACGCGGTGCCGCTGGGTGGGCTCGAAGTGCCGCGGATGCGACCTGCGGATATGCGCGGCGCACGGGGTCTGCTCGCCCTTGCCGTCGTTCGCGTAGGTGAAGTCGTTGCGCTCCGGACCGACCCCGGTCACCGGGTTCTCGCCCTGTGCGAGGGGCGTCCCGTCCTTCTTGCGGCCGACCAGACACGCGCCCAGCAGCTCGGCGGAGATCGGGTGCGGCCGGAAGGTGCCCGCCGCCCGCTCCACGGCCGCGTTCCAGCCGGGCACGTCCTGCGCGAGCCGGCGCACGACCTGGAGGGAACCGTTGTCCAGCCACCGGGGAGCCTCGGGCGGCGCGCCGCTCTCACTCTGGTGCCCGAAGACGAACTCGCCGGGCTCGACCAGGGCGGCCCCCGGGCGGTTGTCCCGGAAACCGGGGTTCTCCCGGTCCTCGCGGTGGAAGTCCTTGACCCCCGGCTGCGAGATGGCGTCCTTGTAGCCGAAGTGCTCATGTCCGCGCAGATCGCCGGTCAGGGTGCGGCCGTCGTCCTGGTGGACCAGGGTCACCCCGTGCGCCGAATCCGCGGCGGCGATGTTCCGCAGCTTCTCGTTCAGTGCCTCCTCGGTGTCCGCGGCGACGGTCAGTACGGCATGCACATCGGTCCGGTCCGAGCCGAAGAGCCAGTGCTCGGGCGCGCTCGTTCCGTCGTCGCCGAGGTCCGCCGCCCGTCCGGCCGCGCCCTTCACGAACGACTCGAAGGGGGCCAGGTCCTGCTTCACCTTGTCGGGTTCCCGGGCGACCTGGAGCAGGCCCGGGAACGTCAGGGACACCCCGACCCAGGTCACGGTGAGGGAGGGGTCCTGTCCGTAGGCCCGGCGGGACAGGGAGAACTCCTCATTGAAGTCCTCGACCGTGGCGGTCACCGCGACGGTGTTCAGCATGACGGACAGCCAGCCACGGCCGCTCGCGCCGTCGGGGAAGCGTACGTAGCGGAAGGCCGTATAGTCCTTGTTGAAACCGGAAAGAATGTTTCCCTGGATTTCCATGGACCGGCGCAGTGGCGGTTCCGGAAGCTGCTCGATTTCCGGAGCGCCGGTCGGGCGCAACGAGGTAGTGGTCACGTCTCTCCTTCAGAGGAGCTGCGCTGTCGCAGGGGCACCGGCACCTTCGCGCGCAGGCGAAACCGGCTCCCGGCACGCAGCGGGGGAGGTCGATATGGAAGAAGTGCAAGGGCACACCAAAACCAGGCCGGTGTACGGCTTGTGCCGCCAGCCCAGCACCGAACCTGCCACCCCGCAGAAGCGCCGACGCCAAACGGAGCACAGGCTCACCCGAACCGGTGAGCCCAGCCTCTTATCCGGTGGGGAGGGAATTTCCCGCCCTGCCGTGCTCCCGGGCCGCGCGTGAAATCCGAGTACCTACCCGTTGGAACGGCGCCCTGCACACCCACGGCGGGTACATACGGAAGCGCCCGCCCGCGGAGGCAGTCGAAGGGCGCCGTACGTGCCCGGGGCGCGGGATACCGAAAGGCCCGGGAGACCGTGAATGCGCCCCTTGTGCGCCCCCGAATTCACAACATTTGCGCGGTTCGCGACCCGTGCAGCGAGGCAGTGCAGCCATGGGTTCGGGCGCGGGTACGGGCCTTCACACCTTCTGTTGAAGGCCGTTGTGCGCGGCGCGGAAAGACGGAATTCGGCAGATCCTTCTTCGTGGTCGGGCGCGCTGCGCGCCCACAACGGAAGGACATGGCTATGCGACGCACCCTCGTCGGCCTCTGCGCCGCTCTCGCGGCACTGGGCATCGGACTGGCCGGCCCGGCGACCGCCGCACCGGTTCCGGTGACGGCGCTCAACTGCGATGGCGACACCCATCAGTGCACGGCCAACCTCCGCTTCGGTGACGACAACTGGAAGGCCAGCTGGGGCGCGAACATCTTCCACCAGGGACCTCGGTCCGCCTCTCGCGCGCCGGTACCGGTGACCGCCCTCAACTGCGACGGCGACACCGGAAAGTGTGTCGCCAACCTGCACTTCGGTGACGGCTACTGGCGGGCGAGCTGGTCCGCCACCATCTTCCACCAGGCATTCCGGTCCGCCGACAACGCACGGCTGGCGGCTCCCGTCCCGGCGCACAGCCTGAACTGTGACGGCAACATCGGCCGGTGTTCCGTCAACCTCCAATTCGGTGACGGAAACTGGAAGGCCAACTGGGCGGCCACCATCTACCACCTGTAACCGGCTCTCCCCTCAGCCAGGGGAACGAGAAGCGCAATGGGCCCGGGGGCGAGGGATATTCGCCCCCGGGCCCACATACGTCGGCCCTTCGTGCGCGGCGACAGCGGCGCCACCTTTTCCCCGCACGCCCGGAGTCCACTCCCACGGCGCGGAAATCGGGGCGGTGGAATAACGGCGCACGCGGGTCCATGACGCGGGGGTAACGCTCATCTACGTATTGTCATTTTGAGGGCCGAACGCACCATTGCTGTCACGTACACGCCTTCTTCCGACCGGCCGGGAACCATACCGTCGCAGGCACCCAACATTCGACGCGGCAACCTCCGTGCCACGAGGGCCCGTTCACGAATGGACTCGTGAACGGGCGGTGGAGCGGTGGCTGCCCAGGGAGAAGTCATGTCCGACGTCATACAGCAGCACGTAAGTCCGCAGGCCCCGGGCGACTGGCCGGGCGGGGACGGGGGCGGTGGAGGCTGGCCCAGATATCCGAGAATCTACGACGCCATTCCGGCCTCGGGCCCGACCACCGGAGGAAACACGGTCCTGCTCACCGGATCGGGACTGCTGGGCACGAACCAGGTCACCTTCGGCGGCATCCCCGCGACCATCGTCAGCCAGGACCCCTCCGGCAACTCGGTCACCGTCCTCGCACCGCCGCACGCCGCGGGCACCGTCCAGGTCATCGCCACCACACCGCGGGGCAACAGCAACGCGGTGAGCTACACGTACACCGTGACGACACCGACCGGTCCGACGGTCACCACGCTCGTCCCCAGCAGCGGGCCCACCACCGGCGGCACCGCCTTCGCCCTCGTCGGCACCAACCTCACCGGCGGCACGGTCACCTTCAACGGCGCCCCGGCCCTCGGGGTGTCCATCAACCCCTCGGGCACGGTGCTCACCGGCACCACGCCGCCCGGCCCCGCCGGCAACGTCCCGGTCGTGGTCACCACGCCGGCCGGCAGCACCACCGTCGCCGGCGGCTTCACCTACACGGCGCCGCCGCCCGTGGTCCTCTCGCTGGTGCCGTCGTCGGGCAGCGCCACGGGGGGTACGGCGTTCGTGCTCACGGGCAGCAGCCTGACCGGGGCGTCGGTGACGTTCAACGGGGTTGCGGCGACGGGTGTTTCGGTCAATGCGTCGGGTACGGCGCTGGTCGGCTTCACCCCGGCCGGCCCGGTCGGCACCGTCCCGGTCGTGGTCACCACGCCGACGGGCACCGCCAACGTCGCCGGCGGGTTCACCTACACGGCGCCGCCGCTGCCGGTGGTGGCCTCGCTGGTGCCGTCGTCGGGCGGCACCGCGGGGGGTACGGCGTTCGTGCTCACGGGCAGCAATCTGAGTGGGGCGTCGGTGACGTTCAACGGGGTTGCGGCGACGGGTGTTTCGGTCAACGCGTCGGGTACGGCGCTGATCGGCTTCACCCCGGCCGGCCCGCTGGGCAACGTCCCCGTCGTCGTCACCACCCTGGCCGGCAGCGTCACTGTCGCCGGCGGATACACCTACGTGTGAGCGGCCGCTCCGCCGCCGGCGCCCATGGCGCGGCGGCGGCCCGGGGGAGTCCGCTTCCGCGGTGACCCGGCGTGCAGTGTCACCGCGCCGTGCCTCGGCAGGGACCGCCCCCTTCCGGTCCCGGCGAACACGGCCCGGGCGTGTCGTTCCGGATGTGGGTGACGGGTGACACGCCCCGTGGCACTCCGACGAGGTGAGGGCCTTCCGGCCCGGTGGGGATGGTGACATCCGTGCCGGCGCCGGGAGGCCCTTGCGCTTGTTGACGCCATGTCAGGCCGTCGAGGTCCGGCACGTGGCCACTTTCGCTCGTACAGCAGTGTGATCCGCGCCACTCTCCCCTCGCTCCACTCCTCAACGTCGCAGGTCAGAAGCTCAACGTGAGCACGCGACTGCGGATCGTCATTTTTGGCCCAGGAATCCGATTAACAATCGCGGCCTCCCGAGCGGTCTACGGGCAAGAGAGCGGTCTTCTCCGGCGTCATCCGGACGCTGGGCAGTTCACCGCGGACATCGAAAGGAGAGGCAGTGGATCACCAGTGGCCCTGGGGCACGCCAGCCATGGGCGGCGCGGCCAGGACGACCCCGGCTGTGCACCGCGCCCGTGCGCGTGAGTGCACCCACACCGCCTCGCGGACCTGCGGCCCGTCGGCCCGCAGCACTGTGCACGACCCGGACCGTGGAAAGGGGTGCGGTGCCGGACGGGCGCGTGCTCCGCGGGTCCACCCCGGCGCCGTCCGCCCGCCGGTGGCGGGCCGAGGGACGGCCGCCCGGTGAGCGACTACGGAGACGGACAGCAGTTGCGCCCCGACCCGATGGACGGCCTGCGCGGCGACTTCACCCCCTTCTTCAAGGAGGTGCAGTACGGCTACATCGGCTATGCGATGCAGCTGCTGCGCAATCGTCAGGACGCCGAGGACGCGGTCCAGATAGCCGGGATGAAGATCCATGCGAAGTGGGACGAGTTCCAGTCGCACCCCAACCTCCGGGCCCTGTGCCTGCGCGTGCTGCGTGACGCCATCACGGACTACATCCGCTCGCGCAGCCGGGTGACCCGCCACGAACGGCCCGCGGCCACCGAAGCCGGGCTCCACCAGTCCTGCGTCGACCAGATCGCGCACCTGGGCACCTTCGACGCCCTGGACCGCGCCATGGACGAACTGGCCCGCCGGGAGCCGGTACAGGCGGACTGCGTCCGGCTCCGCGTCGCGCAGCTGAGCTACGAGGAGATCGCCGAGACCCTCGGCATCACCCCGGGCACGGCACGCACCTACTACTCCCGCGGCCGCAAGCTCGCCAAGGAACTCGCGGCCTTCTACCTCCGGAACGATCAGGAAGGAGAACCGTCGTGACCATCGAGGACATTCTGCAGGCCGAAGCCGACGAGGTGGGTGGCGTACTGGCCGACCACGATCCCGAAGCCTTCACCCGCCGGCTGGCGGAGCGGATCGCCGAGGCCGAGCGCGGCGCCGAGGCGGAGCGACAGGCCCCCGCGGCGCGGCCGGCGCCCGACGGCCGGCACGACCGCGGCCCGTCCCCGGCACGCCCCGGACGCGCCCGGCCGTTGCCCAGACGCCCACGGCCCCGGCGCGTTCCCAGCGCCACGGCGAGCCCGGAGGAACTGCGCCGCCACCTGCACACCCTGTGCGAGTCGGTGCTGCGCGGGGGGCACCGGGGGCGGCTGGAGAAGTTCGCCCGGGACTACGACGCGGCCGGGGCCCGCACGTTCGCGTGCCTGCTCTACTCCATCGACCGGCCCGAGGCGGCGGTCTTCTGGTGGCGGTTCGCGGCCGGCGCCGAGGACCAGCTCTCCGCCCACTGCCTGGCCATCCACCACGCGGCCGCCGACAACCTCATCGACGCCCGGCTGTGGCGCACCGTCGCCGCCGCCCTGGGCTACTCACCACGCCGGCATCTGCCCAACCCGGCCCCCGGGGCCCCGCTCCCGGACCCCGGGTGGCTGCTGGAGCGTTCCGGGCCCGAGCTGCAGCAGTTCGCCGAACGGCAGGCCCCCCTGCCCGTGGGGTGCGCGGGGCGCTGACGCGGCGGGCCCGCACGAACCACCCACCACCGATCGAGGAGACGCCCCCATGAAGGACTCCGCGGAGGGCCGGCAGCCCCCGCCGCGTGTTCCCGGCACGCCACGGCGCCCGTGGCTCAGGACGTACGCCCGCTTCACCGCCGCCCATGTCATCGAGGGGGTGGCCGGGGCCGCCATCTCCGGTCTGCTGCTGTACCTGACCCAGCGGTAGCCGGGCCCGGCCCGGAAGCCGTGCGCTGCCGTCGGCCCGAGCGGGCCGACGGCAGCGTCCGTTCCACACGGCCCGGCCGTATCACCGGACATCCCCAACACGCTTGCCCCATAAGCCATTTCGGCACAGGCGGCGGTTAGCGGACCCGCAGCCGGGGAGGGTTCCCCCGTACCAGTCGTCCCGGGCAACGTCGCGACGCACAGGAGGCCGGATGACCACGGAACCGGTGGGGACAGTCGATCTGGCGGCATGGGGGGAGGACTTCGTCCGCGATCCCTACGCGGGCTACGCGCGGCTGCGCGAGCGCGGCCCGGTGCACCGGGTACGCCTCCCCGAGGGCACCGTCGTCTGGCTGGTCGTCGGCTACGAAGAGGTACGCGCGACGCTCAGCGACTCCCGGCTGTCGAAGGAGTGGCGGCACGCCTCCTCCGCACAGCCGATGCAGCCGGTGTCCAGCGGCGTGTCGATGCTCCGCGCCAACGCGCCGCAGCACACCCGGCTGCGCGGCCTGGTGGCCCGCGCCTTCACCGCGCGCCGGGTGGCGTCCCTCGCGCCGCGCGTCCAGGAGCTGACCGAGGGGCTGCTGGACACGATGCTCGCCGCCCCCGACGGCCGCGCGGATCTCGTCGACGCGCTGGCCTTCCCGCTCCCCATCACCGTCATCTGCGAGCTGCTGGGCGTGCCCTTCCTGGAGCGGGACACCTTCCGCACCTGGACCGACATCCTGATGGTGGGCGCCCCCACCCCACGGACGAGAGAAGCCCTGACGGCCATGACCGGCTATCTCGACGGACTGGTGGAGACCAAACGCGCCCGCCCCGGCGACGACCTGCTGAGCGATCTGATCGCGGTGAGCGACGAGGGCGGCGACCGGCTCAGCCACGAGGAACTCCTGGGCATGGCCCAGCTGTTGCTGATCGCCGGCTACGAGACCACCGGCAACCTCATCGCCAACGGCGTCCTGGCGCTGCTCACCCACCCGGACCAGCTCGCCGCACTGCGCGCCGACCTGTCGCTCATCGACGGCGCGGTCGAGGAGATGCTGCGCTACGACGGGCCGCTGGAGACCTCCACCTTCCGCTTCACCCGCGAGCCGACCGACATCGCGGGCACGGTGATCCCCGGCGGCGGCGAGGTCGTGCTCCCCGTGATCGCCGACTCGGGACGCGACCCGCTCCGCTTCGCCGATCCCGACCGCTTCGACATCACCCGTGACGCCCGCGGCCACGTGGCCTTCGGGCACGGCATCCACTTCTGCCTCGGTGCCCCGCTCGCCCGCCTGGAGGCCCGGATCGCGATCCGCGCCCTCCTGGAGCGCTGCCCGAAGCTGGAGCTGGACGCCCACCCGGCCGACCTGCGCTGGCGGCTGGGCGCCCTGCTCCGCGGACCGCGGCACCTCCCGGTCCGCTGGTCGTGACCGGCCGGGCCTGCCGGTCGGTGGTGCCGCGCGCCGCACAGCCCCCTTCAGTCGCCGTCCGTGCGGCACCCGCGCGAGTGCCGCCGAGGCGTCCTCCGGCCCCGTCACCCTCCGGGGCGAGCCTGATCGGCGCCGTACCGGGGGAAACGCACTAGGTGATCGCGGAGAAACCGGTACCGCGCGCTGCCCGCCGCCATCCGAGGTTTTCTCCCCGTTCCGTATCACTGACCCGCGTGCGAGGGAGAAACGTATGACCAAGGCTCAGCCCGCAAGGGACGGGGCGAATCCGGCCGGGCCGGCCGGTGGCCCGGAACAGCTGCGTGCATTTCGTCCCGGAGCGACGGCGGACCTTCGGCGTACGGGCATCAACCCGAATTTCTGGTATCCGGTCGCGGTCTCCACAAGCGTGCCGAAGAGCAAGACCTTCGCAGCCGTGTTCGCGGGGGAGCGGATCGCCCTCTACCGCGGCGCGAGCGGCACGGTCTTCGCGCTGGAGGACCGGTGCGCCCACCGCCAGGTGCCGCTGAGCATGGGGGTCGTGGAGGGCGAGACGCTGCGCTGCTGCTACCACGCCTGGGCCTACCGCGGGAACGGCCGGATCTCGCAGATCCCGTATCTGCCCAAGGGCACCGACCGGCCGCCGCGCGGGGTGCGCTGCTATCCGGTCCGGGAAAGGTACGGCCTGGTGTTCGTCTTTCCGGGTGATCCGGCGAAGGCGGAGACGACTCCGCTGCCCGAGCTGCCGGAATTCTCCTCGGGCAAGCACAAGGCCATGATGTTCTCGCGCACGGTGCGCTGCCACTACTCGTTCATGCACGAAAACCTGCTGGACATGAACCACCAGTTCCTGCACCGCGGCGTTCTCGGCAAGATCCACCCCAAGCTGCTCGGATACGAATCCGGCCCGGAATTCGTGGAGGCCCGCTATCTCTTCGTTTCCGGCGGGGGAAAGCGGGACCGCGGCGCCGGTCTGCTGTCCGGTGACGGCTTCGGCGGAGGGGACGCACCCGACGTCATCACGGTCCGCACGGAGTACCCCTACCAGACCCTCCAGGCGGTCCCCGAGAACTCCGAACTCCCGTCCTTCTCCCTCTGGGCGGCGTACGTGCCGGAGGACGCGGAGCAGCGCGTCAACCACGCCTACGGCCTGCTCATGATCGCGAAGCCGCCGGTCCCCGGGGCGCTCCATCTCGCCTGGCCGTTCATCCGCCGCTTCACCGAGCGGGTGTTCGCCGAGGACCGGATGGCGGTCGAGGCCGAGCAGCGCGCCTGGGACGAGCAGGGCGAGGACTGGAACCAGGAGGTGTTCCCACTGATCCTCGACGTCCGTGACGTGCTGCGCACCAACGGCGTCCCGGTCCGCCCGGAGTCCGCCCTGTGCGGTGCCGCCGCGCTCTGCGACGGCACACCACGGACCGGCGCGACGGCGGACACCATCGCCTCGAACCGGCCGGTCTGATCCGGCCGGCTCCCGCACCCGCCGGCTCCCGCCGAAAGGCGCCCGATCTGACATCACCCCAGGTCAGGCGCCTTCCGGGCGTGACTGCACGGCCACGGCTGAACGGGCGGGGCCGGACGTGGCAGCCATGCGACAGCCATGAGGAGCCCGTGCCCCGGTGACCTGTAGTGGAGGCGCGGGTGCAGCCGGTGGCGGGCCGACGGTGGGCGGGGGATCGTGGCAAGGTGGTGAGTGAGGTTTGCCTCCCTCGCTCACCCCCGATCCCGATGTGGAGGCTCGCATGGACGACAAGGAGTTCTTCCAGGCGGTGGCGGTTCGCGCGGGGCTCTCACGGCAGGAAGCGGCCGATCTCACCCGCGCCACCCTGGAGACGCTCGCACACCGTCTGAGCGACGGCGAAGCCCGCGATCTGGCCCTCGAACTTCCCGAGCCGCTGCGTGTCTCGCTCCAGCGGGGGCGGGGCGAGATGGAGGTCTTCGGATCGGCGGAGTCGGTCCGCAGGGTGCGTCGGCGCACCGGCCTGTCCGGGCCGGAGGCCGACCGCGGTGTCCGGGCGGTCCTCGGCACGCTGCAAGAGGCCATCTCCCGTAAGGAGTTCGGGCACGCCATGTCGCAGCTGGGCAAGGAGTACGCGCAGCTGGTGGGGACCCGTCCCTGAGACGACCGCCCGCGCCCCGGTGCTGCCGGGGTGCCGAGGGTTCCTCCGCCGGTGTGCCGACGGAGGGAACTACCTCTCCTGATGGGGCGTCAACAAGTCTGCGTATCCGGCCAATCGGACTCCGAGTCGGCGGACGGGCGACCCCGGACCGGAGCCTGCGCCGGATCAATGACGCCGCCACAGCGACCGCCTCTGTCGGTCGCCGCGATGAGCTGAGGGCGCCGGGGTGCTGGTCGACGGGGTGCCGGTCCGTCCGGCCGCGCCGCTCGAAGGTCTTCGGCGCACACACCTTGTGGCCCACGTCACTGTCTGGCTAAGCTCCGGCACGATTCGGGCACATTTCCTCCGCAAGTTGACCTATTGGTGCGGTTGATCTTCACGATCTGCCCACATACGTGAGGTGGCTTCGCATGGAACGGTCAGCGGCATCCCCGGCAGGCGGCGCACCCCACGACTTACCGGGGGGCTCCTCGCGAGCCACGGCGGCGGAACTCCCTCTGCGTGGCGGTACGTACGGCAGCGCCGCCGGCCGCGCGGACCGCCGGATACGGGCAGCGCATGACAGGGCCCGCCGCGGCACCGCGAGACCCGCCCCGGGCCGTCCCTGATGACCGCGTCCGTCCCGGCGGTGGCACCGGCCGCTCCGCTGCCGCAGGCCCGCCGCGACCTCCGGCTGTTCTGGTGGGCGGGCACCTGCGACGCCCTCGGCAGCCAGACGTCCGGGCTGGTCCTGCCGTTGCTGCTGCTGACCCTCGGCCGGTCGCCCGCCGAGGTCGGGGCCCTCGCCGGGCTCTCCGCGGCCGCGACGCTGCTGCTCGGCCCGTTCGCCGCCGTCCCCGCCGACCGCGGCGCGCGCAAGCGGCTGATGGTGGCCTCCGCGCTGGTGTCCGCCGCTGCCATGGGCGGTGTCACCGTCGCCGTCGCGGCGGGCCCGGTCCCGTTGGCCGCGCTCATCGCCGCCGTGCTCGTCGAACGGTGTGCGACCTCCTGCTACGAGGCGGCGGCGCTGGGCACCGTCGCGCTGGTGTGCCCGCCCGCCGAGCACCGGCGGGTGCTGTCCCGATTACAGGCGGGGGAGCGGGCCGCCCTCGTGGTCGGGCCCGCGCTGGGCGGGCTGCTCTTCCAGGCCGAACGCTGGCTGCCGTTCCTGGCGGACGCCCTCTCGTACGCCGTCGCGGCGGGATGTATCTGCGCGCTGCGTTCCCCGCTCGCCCCGCGCCGTGAGCAGCGTCCGCCTGCCGTCCGCGAGCGCCGAGGGTGGCGGGGGCGGGTGGCCGAAGCCGGGGCCGGACTGGCGCTGATCCGCCGGGTGCCCTTCCTGCGGCTGGCGCTGCTGTGGATCTCGGGCGTCAACGCCCTGCTCGTCGCGCTGTATTACACAACGGTCTTCGCCCTCCAGGACCACGGCCGGGGCGCGGCACCGCTGGGCCTGGTCCTCGCACTCGCCGGGGCGGCCGGGCTGGCCGGAGCGCTCGCCGCACCCCGGATCGCCGGCCGCCGCTCCGCGGGCCGGCTGCTGGTGACGGTGTCCTGGCTGATGGTGCCGCCCGCCGCGGCCCTGGCGACGGCCCGGGAGGCCTGGCACTTCGGGCTGCTCTTCGGGCTGCTGTGCCTGCTGACGCCGGTGGCCACCGTGGCGCTGCAGGCCCGGATCATCCAGGTCGTCCCGCTCGGACTCCAGGCCCGCACCGGCACCGTACTGGCCACCGTGTCGGGCGCGGCCGCGGCCGTGGCGCCCGCCCTCGCCGGGCTGTCGGCCGACCGGGCCGGGGCCGCCGCCACCCTCCTGGGCTGCGCCGTCCTGCTGGCCGGGCTCGCGCTCCACACCACCTGTGTGGCACCGTCCCGCACCCGCCGCACCGGTCCGGAGCCGGTATGAACACGACCGCGGCGCACCCCGCCGCCCCGCCGCCCTCCGGCACCGGCTTCCGCGTCTACCAGCCGGCGCTCCCCGAGGTCTGCCCGCGCGACCCGGCACGGATGGCGCTGGCCGCGGACGCCGACGGCCGCTGCGAGATCTTCACCTGGAACGCCGCCACCGGCACCGCACGGCAGGTCACCGACAGCCCGCACGGCACCCTGCACTGCGCCCTCGATGCCGACGCCCGGGTGTGGTGGTTCGCGGAGGACCGCGGCGGCCGCGGGCGCTGGTACTTCCAGGACTTCGAGGGCGGCGCACGGCGGCCCGGCCTGACCGGACTGCCGCCGGGGCTTCCGCACGGCCTCGCCGTCAGCGACGCCGGGACCGTGGCCCTCGGCCTCGGGGACGGCCGCGGGACGACCGTGCACGCCGGGAGACCCGGGGGACCGGCCCGGCAGGTGAGCACGGTCGAAGGGCAGGCGCAGCTGGTGGGCATGTCGCCCTCGGGCGGGCTGCTGGCGCTGTCGGGGGCGGCCGGCTCCGACCGGGCGGTCACGCTGCTGACCTGCTCCGGGGCGGTGCTCGACCGGCTCTCCGGACAGCACGGCCGGCTCTGGGCACTCGGCTTCGCCCCGTCCCCGGCAGGCACCGAACTGCTGCTGGTCCAGGAGCACCACGACCGCTACCGGCTCGCGACATGGCGGCCCGGCAGCGGGCTGCTGCCCCAGGACTGGTGCCGCTTCGACACCGAGATCACCGCGCACTGGTACCCCGACGGGCGCCGTGTCCTCATCCGCCAGGACCGCCACGGCCGTTCCACCCTCACCACGGCCGACCTCGACCGGCGCACCCTGACCCCGGTGCCTACCCCGCCCGGCACCCTGCTCGACGCCGTCCCGCACCCGGGCGACGACGTGCACTACCTCTGGACCGACACCGCCACCCCGCCCCGGATGGGCTCCACCGCCGGCACCCGGCTCCCGGAACTCGCCACCCTGCCCGCCCCCGCGCCCGGCCGGCACCGCGAACTGTGGACCCCCGGCCCGGACGGGCCCGTGCACACCCTGCTCAGCGAACCGGAGCTGGTCACCGGGCGGCGGCCGCCACTGGTGTTCCTGGTGCACGGCGGCCCCGCCGACCACGACCGGGACGCCTACGACCCGGAGGTGCACTCCCTGGTCGCCTCCGGGTTCGCGGTCGCCCGGGTCAACTACCGCGGCTCCACCGGATACGGCCCCCGCTGGCGCGCCGCCTACGGCGCGGGCGTCGGGCTCACCCAGGTCGCCGACCTCGTCGCGGTCCGCACCGACCTGCTCCGCCGCGGCCTGGCCCGCCCGGACGCGACCGGCCTGTGGGGCACCTCCTGGGGCGGCTATCTGACGCTGCTGGCGCTCGGCACCCGGCCGGACCTCTGGCGGGCGGGCGTCGCCGTCAAACCGGTCGCCGACTGCGCGGCCGCCCACCGCACCGGCACCCCCGCCCTGCGGGCCCTGGACGAGCGGCTGTTCGGCGGCACACCCGACACCGTGCCCGAGCGCTACACCCGCAGCTCACCCCTCCACTACGCCGCCGACGTCCGGGCCCCGCTGCTGGTGATCGCCGCCACCCTCGACGCCAAGTGCCCGCCCGGCCAGGTACGGAGCTACCTCGGCGCGCTGCGGCGGGCCGGCGCGGCACATGAGTCGATGTGGCTGGAGACCGGCCACGACGGCTACACCGGCGCCCACCACGTGGCCGTACTGCACCGCGCCATGGGCTTTCTGGGCCAGCATCTGCGCCGCACCCCCGCGGCCCACCGAACCCCCCGTCCCCCGGTGGACGGGGTCACCGGAGGCACCGGCCCGTCCGGCGCCCCCGGATCGTGAGAACCGTTCGCAACCGCCAGAAGAGGAGCACCAGCCATGCAGAAGGACATCATCCACAACGACCCGCTCGCGGGTGACGAGGAGAACCGCAGACCGGGCATCGGCATCACGGTGACCGTCCCGTTCCGTAACGCCGAGGACACCGAGGAGGACTGACCCTCCCCGGCCGGCCCGGAGCACTCCCGGGCCGGCCGGACCCGTGTACGTCACCGGCCGGCCGCCGGCCGCCTCCCACCCACCGCCGCACGAGGAGCCGCCATGCGCGTCCTGCTGGTCAACATGCCCTGGTCCCCGATCGACCTGCCGTCCCTCGCACTCGGCATCCTGCGACGGAGCGTCGACGAGCGCACCTCCGGCCGGGCCGACGTCCTGCACGCGAACCTGGAGTTCACCGACTGGATCACCCGGCGGACCGGGTTCACCGCGGACGACTACCAGTTCTACGCGCTCTCCTCGTACTTCATGGGCTGTGGCGACTGGGTGTTCTCCTCCGCCCTGTACGACGACCCCGAGTGGCGCGTGAAGGAGTTCAGCGTCTCGATGCGCGGCAAGCTGCGCGAGGAGCGGCTGCAGATGTCCAAGGAACTGCACCGCGTGGTACCGGAGTTCGTGCAGGAGATCGCCGAACGGATCGTCGCGGCCGGCCCCGACGTCGTCGGCTTCACCTCCACCTTCCAGCAGAACACCGCCGCGCTCGCCGCCGTCAAACACGTCAAGCGCCTCGCCCCGCACATCAGGACCGTCATGGGCGGCGCCAACTGCGACGCCGAGCAGGGCCACGCCACCCACCGCAACTTCCCGTTCCTGGACTTCGTGGTCCGCGGTGAGGGCGAGGCCGCGTTCCCCCAGCTGCTCACCGCCCTCGACGAGGGCAGCGACCTGTCCGCCGTCCCCGGGCTGTGCCACCGTGACGCCTCCGGTGCCGCGATCGCGAACCCGATGAGCACCCGGCCGCTGCCGCCCGCGACCATCCTGCCGCCCGACTACGGCGGGTACTTCGAGCGCCTGGCGTCCTCCGTCGCCCGCAACTGGGTGGAGCCCAAGCTCGTCGTCGAGGGGGCCCGCGGCTGCTGGTGGGGGGAGAAGCACCACTGCACCTTCTGCGGACTCAACGGCTCCTTCATGCAGTTCCGCAGCAAGAGCCCCGACACCTTCTACGACGAGATCACGGAACTGGCCCGCCGGCACCGGGTCCTGGACATGTACCTCGTCGACAACATCCTCGACATGGGCTACCTGACCACCGTGCTGCCCCGCATCATCGACAGCGGCCACGACCTGCGGATGCACATCGAGATCAAGGCCAACATGCGCCGCCCCCAGCTGCGGCTGCTCGCCGAGGCCGGAATGATCTACGTCCAGCCGGGCATCGAGAGCCTCAACAGCCGGGTGCTCGACCTGATGGACAAGGGCGTGAGCGGCTGCCAGAACGTCCGGATGCTCCGCGACGGTGCCGAGACCGGCCTCTCCGTCTCCTGGAACTACCTGCACGGCTTCCCCGGCGAGACCGCAGCGGACTACGAACCCGTCATCGCCCAGATACCGGCCCTGGAACACCTCGACCCGCCCGTCGACCTGTCCGCCCGTATCGCCATCGAACGCTTCAGCCCGTACTTCAACCGCCCCGAACTCGGCTTCACCGGGCTGCGCCCCGAGGAGCACTACCGCTTCACCTACGACCTGCCCGAGTCCGAACTCCTCGACATGGCGTACGTCTTCGAGGCACCCGAACGCGGCATCACCGAGCCCACCGTCACCGCGCTCAACGACGCCCTCGGCGCCTGGAAGAAGCACCACACGGACAGCAGGCTCACCCATGCGGACCTCGGCGACCGCATCGTGCTCGTCAGCCGCCGGCACGCCTTCGACTGGGGCGCCATGGAACTCACCGACCCCACCGAGATCGCTGCCTTCCGGCTCCTCGACCAGCCGCACGCCCCCGCGGCACTGACCCGCAAGCTCGCCGCCCGCCTGCCCGAGCACACCGTCGACGCGGCCGCCGTCCACGCCCTGCTCCAGCACTGGGTGACGCTCGGGCTGGTCTTCACCGACGGCGGCCAGTACGTCCACCTGGCACCGGCCGCCGTCAACGAGGACCTGCTGCGGCTCGACTTCATGCGCCACACCCACGCCGCGAAGGCCCCGCAGGGCCACCCGGACGACGACCCCCGGTCCCTCGTCGCCCACGTCTGACCCCCGACCGGCCCGCCGCAGCACCTCCACGCGCCGCAGGAGAACGCCATGACCAGCACCGCCACCCCCGCCCCCCGAGCACTGACCCTCCGCGCCTGGCGGGACTACGACGAGGACGCCTGCGCCCTCCCCGGCATGAGCCTGGGCGCCGTCGACCTCACCGGCCCGCCGGACGAACAGGCCACCCTGCTGTGGGAACTCGGGGCCCGCCGGGTGGAGTTCACCGGCACCGTCGACCTGACCGCGGTCGACGACCCGGCCGACGCCGCGCACGCCGTCCGGCGACTCTGCCTGATCCGCGATCTCACGGCCCGCGCCATCCTGGTGCAGTGGCAGCTGCGGCTCCCCCCGGAACCCGACGACGGCTGGCGCGACCTCAGCCACCTCCAGCCGCCCCGCACCCTCACCGGCCCCGCCGACGCCGTGGCCGCGCTCGCCCAGTGGCGCGACGGGCACTACCTCTGCAAGTGCCTCTGGCGCCAGGGCCCCGGCTTCGTCCAGATCCGCGACCGCCGCTGGGGCGAACTCCGCCGCTTCACCGCCGAGGAACCCGAGTACCAGGAAGCGATCACCCAGCTCTCCTACGGTGCACCCCTCCGGACCGTGCCGAAGGCCATCGCCACCGACTTCCTGACGGAGCGCCTGGTCGGTCGCACCGGGCCCCTGCTGTGGTGGCTGCCGTACCGGGTGAACCGCTGGATTCAGGAGGCGATGGCCGTCTGACGTCCGGAGGGGAGGAAAGCGACAGGACTCAGGTCCGGGCGTCACCGGCGGACACCTCGGGCCGTGCCTCCGCCCCGCTCCCGGACCCACCCGCCGGAGCCTGGGCCCGTGCCGTCCCCCGCATCCGCGACACCGCCACCCCGGACAGGCACAGCAGGCCCCCCAGGAGCGTCAGCCAGCCGGGCACCTCGCCCAGGAACAGCCATGACATGACGACCACGAGCACCGGTACCGCGTAGGTCGTGGTGCCCATCTTCCCGACGGTCGTACGGGACACCGCATAGGCCCAGGTGGTGAACGCCAGGGCCGTCGGGAAGACCCCCAGGTACACCATCTGCAGCGTCGCCGGCAGCGGCGCCCGGCTCACCTGCGACACCAGCTGACCGGCGAACGGCAGGCAGGCGACGGCTCCGGCCAGCGCGCCGAACGTCGTCACCTGCATCGGCGTGGCGTGCTTCAGCGTCGGCTTCTGCAGCACCACACCCACCGCGTACGCCAGCGCCGCGAACAGACACAGCACCACGCCGAGCAGCGACGAGTCCCCGCCGCCGGACATGGACAGCCCGACGACCACGGCGCCAGCGAACGACACCGTCATGCCCGCCATCAGCCGCGGCGGGAACCCCTCCTTCAGCAGCCATCCGCCGAGCAGCGCCATCAGGATCGGCCCGACGTTGACGACCAGGGAGGCCGTTCCGGCATCGACATGCTGCTCACCCCAGTTCAACGCGACCATGTACGCGCCGAACCACAGGACCCCCGAGGCGATGATGCCTGGCCAGGCCTCCCGGGGCGGAAAGCCACCGCGCCGCACCAGCAGGACGGCGCCCAGTACGACGGACGCCACCACCAGGCGGCCCAGGGCGAGGGCACCCGGCCCGAAGTGCGCGGCGGAGCTGCGGATCGCGATGAACGACGAGGCCCACAGCACCACGGTGACGGACGCCGCGGCGAGCGCGCGGCCGTCCGGTGTGCTCGCGGCCCCGGTGTCACCCTCTGCTGCTGTTCCCACCCGCCGGCTCACTCCGCGTCCCTCCCGGTGCTCTTCGCGCACGTCCGTGCGCACCTGAGCCGCCAGCTTGTGGGAGCCGGCGCTCCGGTGACAAACGAATTGCACGGCCGGTCAGGTGGGGGGGCGGGCCGGAACGGCCGGGCGGGCGGAAGGTCAGCCGCGCGCCCGCCCGGCCGCGACGGGTCAGGAGCCGGACAGCTCCGCGCGGACGGTGCGGGCGGCAGTGACCAGATTCACCAGCGAGGCGCGGGTCTCGGGCCAGCCGCGGGTCTTGAGACCGCAGTCCGGATTGACCCAGAGACGCTCGGCGGGAAGGGCCGCGAGTCCCTTGCGCAGCAGGGCCGCCGCCTCCTCGGCGTCCGGGACACGAGGGGAGTGGATGTCGTAGACACCGGGCCCGGCCTCGCGCGGATAGCCGTGCTCGGCCAGCTCCCCGGCGACCTGCATGTGGGAGCGGGCGGCCTCCAGGCTGATGACGTCCGCGTCCAGGTCATCGATGGCCTGCACGATGTCGCCGAACTCCGCGTAGCACATGTGCGTGTGGATCTGGGTGCGGTCCCGCACCCCGCCGGTGGAGAGGCGGAACGCCTCGGTGGCCCAGGCCAGGTACGCGGCGTGGTCGGTGGCCCGCAGCGGCAGCGTCTCGCGCAGCGCGGGCTCGTCGACCTGGATGACCGAAGTGCCCGCCGCCTCCAGGTCGTTCACCTCGTCGCGCAGGGCGAGCGCCACCTGGCGGGCGGTGTCCCCGAGCGGCTGGTCGTCGCGGACGAACGACCAGGCGAGCATGGTGACCGGCCCGGTGAGCATGCCCTTGACGGGACGCCCGGTCTGCGACTGGGCGAAGGAGGTCCAGCGCACCGTCATCGGCTCGGGCCGGGAGCTGTCTCCCGCCAGGACCGGCGGGCGGACATAGCGGGTGCCGTAGGACTGCACCCAGCCGTGCCGGGTGGCGAGGTAGCCGGTGAGCTGCTCGGCGAAGTACTGGACCATGTCGTTGCGCTCGGGCTCGCCGTGCACCAGGACATCCAGACCGGCCTCCTCCTGGAAGGCGAGGACCTCGCGGATCTCGGTCCTGATGCGCTCCTCGTAGCCCGCGGTGTCCAGGCGTCCGGCCCGCAGGTCGGCGCGGGCGGCCCGCAGTTCGGCGGTCTGCGGGAAGGAGCCGATGGTGGTGGTCGGCAGCAGCGGCAGGCCGAGGTGCGCACGCTGGGCCGTGGCGCGCTCGGCGTACGGCTGCGCACGGCGGCCGTCGGCGTCGGTGACGGCGGCGGCCCGCGCCCGGACGGCCGGGTCGTGGGTGAGGGCGGAGTTGGCCCGGGAGGCCAGGTCGGCGCGGTTCGCGGCGAGTTCGGCGGCGATGGTGTCGGTGCCCCGCGTCAGACCCCGGGCCAGGGTCACCAGCTCCGCGGTCTTCTGCTTGGCGAAGGCCAGCCAGCGCACGATCTGCGGGTCGATGTCGCGCTCGACGGCGGCGTCCAGCGGCACGTGCAGCAGTGAGCAGGACGCGGCCACGTCGACCCGTTCGGCCAGGCCGAGCAGGGTGCCGAGGGTGGCCAGCGACTTCTCCAGGTCGTTGATCCAGATATTGCGGCCGTTGACCACGCCCGCCACCAGGCGCTTGCCGGGCAGCCCGCCGACCGCCGCCAGCGCGTCGAGGTTGGCCGCGGCCGCGTCGGTGAAGTCGAGCGCCAGACCCTCCACCGGGGCCTTGGCCAGGACGGGCAGTGCGTCGCCGAGCCGGTCGAAGTACGAGGCGACCAGGAGCTGCGGCCGGTCGGTGAGGCCGCCCAGCTCGCGGTAGGCGCGCGCGGCGGCGTTGAGTTCGGCCGGGGTGCGGTCCTGGACGAGGGCGGGCTCGTCGAGCTGCACCCACTCGGCTCCGGCGGCGCGCAGGTCGGCGAGGACCTCCGCGTAGACCGGCAGCAGCCGGTCCAGGAGCGTCAGCGGCTCGAAGTCGGCGGCCACGCCGGGGGCGGGCTTCGACAACAGGAGGTAGGTGACCGGCCCGACGAGCACCGGCCGGGCGGCGAGACCGAGGGTGAGGGCCTCCCTGAGCTCGGCGACCTGCTTGCCGGAGTCGGCGGTGAAGACGGTGTCCGGCCCCAGCTCGGGCACCAGGTAGTGGTAGTTGGTGTCGAACCACTTGGTCATCTCCAGCGGCGCCACGTCCTGCGTGCCGCGCGCCATCGCGAAGTAGCCGTCGAGGGCGTCGGCCGCGACGGCGGCGCGGTGGCGGTCCGGGACGGCACCGACCATGACGCTGGTGTCCAGCACATGGTCGTAGTACGAGAAGTCACCGGTGGGCACTTCGTGGAGGCCGGCGCCGGCCAGCTGCTGCCAGTGGGAACGACGGAGGGTGCGGGCGGTCTCCCGGAGGGCGTCGGCGCCGACCGTGCCCTTCCAGTAGCCCTCGATGGCCTTCTTCAGTTCGCGGTGCTGTCCCTGGCGGGGGTAGCCGTACACGGTGGCCCGTGCTGCCGCGGCTGCGGGCTTCGCTGTCACGGAATTCTCCTTCGCGAATACGTGTCATGGTCCCGGGGACGGAACGAGGTACGCGAAGGGGTGACGGACACCCAGCGGAAGCACGGTGCGTCTGGCACGCACGGGACCGCCTGGTATGACGCCGACCCGCCCTCGAGGTCACCGGGATGTCCGTGCACGCGGGGGCGCACACGGGCAACGGGCAGGTCTTCGGACTCGCGGGCGCGCCTGCCGGAGACCTCCGGCGGGCACCTACTGGCCGTCGCTTCCCGGACGCGTGATCCAGTGCGTATGACGGCGTTCGTTCCCACTCACCGCTGCGGGGCAGTCCCGGATTCCCACCGGGTTCCCTCTTACGACGCGGCCCGTCTGGCGGACGGGGCGAACCTGTTGCCCGGCCAGCGTAGAACGCGGCCCCCGTATCGGACACCTCTGCCCACATACCGGAATGTGACATGAGACACCGGAGAGTGAGGGGCGGCACGGACGTGGCAGGGCGCGGAACGGCCTCGCTCTCCGTTCCGCGCCCGTACCCCGCAACCGCCGGGCCCCTCAGCCCGGCGGCGACCCAGGGCCCCTCAGCCCTGGTCGTAGGGGTGGCACCCGCGCCCGGCCGTACGGCCCGCGCTCATGCCGTGACCTCCGCGCGGCGCACCAGGTGCCGGGCGTAGGCCTCCGGGGTGAAGGAGGCCGGCAACTCCCTGGCCAGGGCGACCCGTTCGAACAGCGCACGGACCTCGTCGAGCCGCGCCCACGGGTACGCGGCGCCCAGCGCGGCGAGTTCGTCGTCCAGGAACCCGAGCACCGTGTCCCGGTCGACCGCGCCGTGCCGCAGCCACTGCCAGATCTGCGCCCGCGCGATCTCGGCGGCCGCCGCGTCCTCCTGCAGCCCCTCCAGCACCACCTCGCCCGCATCGGCATCGCCATCCGCTGGTTGGGCGGGAGGTCTGAGGGTGCGTTGGGGAACTTGGATGGACGGGGACGCTCGACGGCCTGCGCTGGTACCCACAGGACGCCATGGAGTGAGTTCTGCCGGGCCCGTGAGAAGCTCCCCCTCGTGCGCAGCCCCTCCGAGACCCCGGAACTCCGTTCATTCCTCGCATCGTTGCGGTACGGCGAGGTCCTCTCCGGCACCGTCGCCGCGATCGAGCGGTTCGGCGTCTTCGTGGCGCTCGACGACGGGCCCGCCCATCCGGTCTTCCCCGGCGTCGGGTTCATCACGGTGCCCGAACTGTCGTGGCGGCGCCTCAGCGCGGCGTCGGAGGCCGTTCGCGTCGGGCAGCGCGTCTCCTGTCAGTTCCTGCAGTTCGACGACTGGAACATGGAGGCCCGGCTGTCCTTGCGGGCGACGCAGCCGGACCCCTTCCAGGCGTTCGCCGACCGCACCGTCGTGGGGCAGCAACTGCGCGGGCAGGTCAGCACGGTGGTCCCGTTCGGGGTCTTTGTACGCGTCGACCAGGGGATCGAGGGGCTGGTCCACCGCCGTCACCTCACGCCGGCGCCCGTGGAGGAGCCGTCGGAGGATGTCCGGGTCGGTGACGACATGGACGTCGTCGTCACCGGGATCGACCGGGAGCTACGGAGACTTACCCTCTCCCGGCGATCAGATCCGGCCGGACGGCAGTAGACACCTCGGCGGCCGCACCTGGCGCCGCCGGTTCAGCTGCGCCGCGGCGCCACCGTGTTCTCGTCCGGTTCCCATGCGTCGTCGAGGAGTCGGCTGCCGTGGGAGCAGCGTCGGGCGGTGGTGAGCAGCGCCTGCAGCTGGACGCCGAACTGGTCGGGGTCATTGAGCGTTTTGTGGAAGGGCAGCCGTACGTCGTGGTGGCCGAACGGGTACTCCAGGCGGAGGTCGATTCCGTAGCGGTCGATGGCCAGCGGCACCACACGTTCCATGAGTTGGAGGTACCGGGGCTCCACCAGGCGCAGCAGGAGGGGGACGCAGTGACTGTGCTCCTCGACCAGGTGGGTGAGGATGTCGGCTTCGTAGCCGGCCACGGGATCGGCGGGAGCGGCCATCAGGTCGTCAAGACCGACGCTGACCTCGGACGTGCCCCTTTCCAGCACCGCCGTGGCGAACTCCATGCAGTCGCCGGCGGGCGAGGCCCCCTTGTCCCGTGAGGTCAGCCACCCCATGACGGTGACGCGTGAGCGGACCCGGTCGCGCACGGGGAGCGGCGAGACATCCGTGAATTCCAGTGTGGCGGGCACCCGCTCACCCGCCCTTGCCGCGCCGGTGAGGCCGGCGTCCATCGGGGACGGGTGGAGGTGGATGTGCTGCGTCGCTCCTGGCCCGTTTCCGCGCGACACCTCGGTGCTGTGGCCGTCGGCCACCATGGTCATCGAGTGTGCCGTGGCCAGGATCGTCCGGACTCGTTCGGCGCTGGTCGGCTGCTGGTCCGCACCACCGAGGATACGCATACAGTCTCCTGAAAGTTAGGTAAGGCTTACCTTATCATGGTTGGGTTGTCTCGCCATGGGGGACGGTCGACGATTGCGATTCGGGCCGGCGGGCAGGTGGGATCGTGGTCGGCGCGCCTCTCCGGGTGGCGTCAATCGCGTGGGACGGTGACGTGCGGCCGGCGGGTCCGGCGGCACCGGCCGCACCGGCCGCACCTTCGAACCGGCCCTGGCGGGCCTCCTGATGCGGGCCCGCCGCAGGCTGAAGGCTCCTGCCGGGGTGTCGGCCGGAGGGGCAGACTGCCCGTATGACGCCCTTAGCGCAGCGGGCCCTCCGCGCCCTCGACCGGTTCAACGCGGCCCATCCCTGGGACCACAACGCCCACTACCACCGCTGGCTCCTGCGGCAGCTTCCCCAGCGTCTCGGCAGTGCCCTGGACATCGGCTGTGGCAGCGGCGATCTGGCCCGCCTTCTGGCCACCCGTGCCGACGAGGTCCAGGGAGTCGACGCCGACCCGGTGATCATCCGCCGGGCGCAGCAGTTGACCCCTCCGGCGGCCCCGGTGACCTTCACGGCCGCCGACGCGCTGACCGGCCTCCCCGGCGACTCCTACGACGTCATCACCTGCGTCGCCACCCTCCACCATCTGCCCTTCACCGAAGCGCTCAGCGTCTTCCGCCGGCACCTGGCCCCTGGAGGAACGCTGGTGGTCGTCGGCCTCTTCAGGGCGCAGGCCCCCGCCGACTACCTGCTCGGCGCCGTCGCCAGCCCGCTGAACACCGCCACGGGCTGGCTCAGGAACAAGGGCCGCCGGGCGCCCCGCCCCGCTTCGATGACCGCCCGGACCCGGCCGGCGGAGATGCCCTTCGCCGACATCGTCGACGGCGCCCGTGACATCCTGCCGGGCGCACGGCTCCGCCGTCGGCTCTTCTGGCGCTACACGCTCGTGTGGCGTCGCCCTTTCGTGTCCTGAGCCTGAGGGGCCCCGGCTCCGCATCCCGGCCGTGGGATCAGGTGTGGAGGCTGACCCTGGTTTCGACCAGTCGCGGTGCGCGGTCCTGTGCGACGGCACTCCAGGGCTTCTCGGACCGCCAGGGCCCCGAGGCGTACGAAGGTCATCTCGCAGCTGTCGACCCAGTGCCATGACAGGGCACGCACGGTGACCCGGGCATGGACCGGACGACCCGGACGACCCGGACGACCTGGATGACCTGGGCGACCCGGACGGGTGTCGGGGTCCTCGGGGTCCGCGGCGGCCAGTGCGCGCAACACGCCCCGGGCGAGGGACTCTTCGTACTCCGGCGACGGTTCGGGCCGGGCGGTACAGGCGAACTCGATGGACGAGGCGACCCCCGTCGGCACCGGCTCGAAGTCCAGCTCCACTCGTCCGTAGGTCGGCGCGCACGCCCCGACCGTCTGCCGCGAGTGCACCCTGACTCCGCGTACGGGGCGGGGGAGGGGCGCGGTCGGGGTGGTGGTCATGGCGGGTACGGTACGGGCGCCGGGCGCGTCGCGCGAGTGCTCAACTCCGGTGCGTCCGCGCCCCGGAGGAGTGTGATCCCTTCCCCTCGTGCCAGGCGATCACCGCGTCGACGAAGGCGAGGAGCCGTTCGCCGATGTGGTCCACGCTGCCGTTCTGCGCGCTCACCTGGGCTCCTTCCAGGGCGAAGGTGAGCTCTGCCGCGGCCCCCTCGGGATCGGTGAGACCGGCCGCGGCGCACATGGCGGTGAGGCGGCGGAGTTGCTGCGCCTTGTGTGCTTCGATCACCTGGCGCGCCGGATGGGAGCGATCGGGCAGCTCGGCAAGGGTGTTGACGAAGGGGCAGCCGCGGTGCGAGAGCGTCGACAGGGTGTCGGCGACGAACGCGGCCACGCCCCTGATCTGGGCCCGGGGGTCGTCCGGCCACCGTTCCTCGACCTTGTCGAACGCGGAGACGTAGTCGGCCGCGACGATCAGCAGCCACTGCGCCACCAGGGCGTCCTTGGTGCCGAAGTGGCGATAGAGCGCGGCCTTGGTGGTCCCGGCCTTCTCCGCGATGGCCTGGACGCCGACACCCCTGATCCCCTCGGAGTGGAACAACTCCTCGGCCGCGTCGAGAAGGCGCTCGCGGGGCGGCAGCTTGGCCACCCGTTCCGCCCGCCCCGGCCGCACCGTCTCCGCCATGTCCGATCCTCCCGTGCCACTCCGCCCTTCCGGCCGCACTCCGCTCACGCTACGGTACCGGACAGTCCCGCACGATACCGATCGGTATCGCATGGGGCTGATCGGTATCGCATGCCAGAGGAGTTCTCGTGAAGCTGTCGGAGTACGTGTCCTATGACGCCGTCGGGCTGGCCGGACTGGTCGCTCGTGGTGAGGTGACCGGTGCCGAGCTGGAGGCGGCCGCGCTGGAGGCGGTCGCCGCCGTCAACCCGCTGATCAACGCGGTGGTGGAGACCTGGCCCGCCGAGGGCGGGGAGAGGGCCGGTCAGGCGTCCGCCGAGGGGGCGCCGTTGGCGGGGGTGCCCTTCCTGCTCAAGGACCTGGGTGTGTCCATGGCCGGCAAGCGGATGGAGCTGGGCAGCCGGCTGACCGAAGGCCATGTCGCGCCGGCGGACTCGTACCTGATGCGGCGCTTCCGGCAGAGCGGGCTGGCTACCGTCGGCCGCACCGCGACCCCGGAGTTCGCCTACAGCATCACCACCGAGGCGGTCCTGTACGGGCCGACCCGCAACCCCTGGGACCTCGACCGCACGGCGGGCGGCTCCAGCGGTGGTTCGGCGGCCGCGGTCGCCGCCGGCATCGTCCCGCTCGCGCACGCCACGGACGCGGCCGGCTCGATCCGCATACCGGCCGCCAGTACCGGCCTGTTCGGGCTGAAGCCCACCCGCGGCCGGGTGTCCATGGGCCCCGACAGCGACGAGATCTTCAGCGGGCTGGCCGTTCAGGGCGGCGTGAGCCGCACGGTGCGTGACAGCGCGGCGCTGCTCGACCACATCCAGGGCCCGGAGAGCGGTGACCCGTACTTCGCCGCACCACCGCACCGCCCCTACAGCGAGGAGATCGCCCGCGACCCGGGCCGCCTTCGGATCGGCGTCATCGCCGAGGGTGGTGGCCGGCGCCGCACCGAGGGGGCGGTGGGCGACGCCGTGTCCCGCACCGCGGAACTCCTCGCCTCGCTGGGGCACCAGGTGGCCGAGGCCACGCTCGACCTCGGGCTGAGCTGGGAGCGGTTCGTCCTGGCCAACGCGCGGCTCTGGACGGCCAACCTGGTCCCCTGGCTCGACGCCCTGGCCGCCGCCACCGGCCGTCCCATCGACCTGTCCACCGTCCAGCACGAGACGCTCGCCGGCTACGCCTGGGGCCGGCAGGTCACCGGCGCCGACTTCGTCAGCGCTCTCGGCGTACGCAACACCGTCGCCCGCAGCATCGGCCGCCACTTCGACCGCTACGACGTGCTGCTCACCCCCACCCTTCCCGAACTGCCGCCGCGGCTGGGCATCTACGCCGAAGGCGTCGAGGACCTCGACGGTCTCGGCTGGCTCGACCACATCCTCGACCGTTCGCCCTTCACCGCCGGCTTCAACCTCGCCGGAACCCCCGCCATGTCCGTACCGCTGGCGACCGACCCCGCCACCGGACTGCCCATCGGCCTCCAGTTCGCCGCCGCCTACGGCCGCGAGGACACCCTCCTCCGCCTCGCCGCCCAACTCGAACAGGCCGCGCCCTGGTCCCACCGCACCCCTGCTGTGTGGGCCGGCTCCGAATGACGGGCGCCTGGCCGTCGGGCGCCTGATGGGCCATCAGCCCGCCCGCTTCACGCTTTCCCCTTCGTGGCTGTTTCCGGGCCGGAGCCTCAGCTGTTGCCCAGGGTGCGGTCGAGGAGGGGGAGCAGGCGGTCCCAATGGCGCTGCAGCGCGGAGGGGCTGAAGGCGTCGGTGTCGGCCATGGTGAAGCCGTGGACGGTGCCGGGGTAGATCTCGGAGGTGTAGTCGACACCTGCGGCATCCAGTGTCTGGTTGAGCTCGCCGAGGGTCTCGGGCGTCATGTCGGTCTCGGCGTGCCCGAAGTGGGCCTGGGCGGTGAGACGGTGCAGGCTCTCGGGCCCGTCGGCGCCCACGGGGCCGTGGAATCCGGCGACGGCGGCCACCTGGCCCGGGTGGGCCACGGCGGTGCGCATCGCCAGGAGGCCGCCGATGCAGTAGCCGGTCACCGCGACCGGTCCGGCGGCGACCTCGGGCCGGCTGGTG
Organism: Streptomyces sp. NPDC001219; assembly: GCF_053597915.1. Taxonomy (NCBI): domain Bacteria; kingdom Bacillati; phylum Actinomycetota; class Actinomycetes; order Kitasatosporales; family Streptomycetaceae; genus Streptomyces; species Streptomyces sp. NPDC001219. The sequence continues at coordinate 104,430 of NZ_JBSFJF010000006.1, forward strand.
AGAAACCTGAGGTAGGCGTCGGCGTCGCTCAGGACACGGTCGGCGGTGTGCGCCTCGATCAGGGGCATCAGCTGGGCGATGACCGCCGGCCGGACGTCCTCTCCGATGTGCTCGGGAAGTTCGGTCACCGGCGCCGGGCCGTGCCGGTAGAAGAAGTTGGGGACGAGTACGTAGAACCCGTGCCCGGCCAGTTCGCGGGCCAGCTCGCGCAGCACGGGCCGGATACCGAAGGCGTCCCCGTACATCAGCACCCCCGGGTGCCGGTCGCCGTGGTCGGGGAAGGCGGCGAAGGCATCGGCCTTGCCGTCCGTGGTGGGAATCAGCAGGTTCTGGGTGGGCACGTTCGTCCTTCCTTGAAGTTCACTCCGTAAACGTTCGCCCGGTAGACGTTTATGTCGCTAACGTTTACTGCACTAACGTTTTCGGCGCGAGTGAAGAACGTACATCGTTAGTCGGACTAACGCAATGAGTAGGATGGGCGCCATGACCAGAGCCGAAGCCGCGGACCTGCCCGACGACGGCGGGCTCAGGACGCCCGACAGGCTGCGCCGACGGGCGAGCCGACTGTTGTCGCAGCTGACCGCGCGATCGGACCGGCTGATCAACGAGGGGCTGGCCGAGGTCGACGCCCGCAAGTGGCACTACGCCGTGCTCGCCTCGCTGGAGGACTACGGGCCGGGCAGCCAGGCGGAGTTGAGCGGGCGCACCGGCATCTACCGCAGCGACATGGTCGGTGTGCTCAACGAACTGGGCGAACGCGACCTCCTCGAGCGGGCGCCGGACCCCGACGACCGGCGCCGTAACATCATCACCATCTCCCCCCGGGGCCGCCGTCAGCTGCGCCGCCTCGACAGGGTGCTGGACACCCTCCATGACGACCTGCTCGCACCGCTGAGCCCGGCCGAACGCGACCAGCTCGTACAGCTGCTCACCCGCCTGCTGGACCACCACACCCGGACTTCCTGACCTGGACTTCCGGACCTGGACTTCCTGGCCCGGGCAGCGGCGTCATCCGGCTCGGATGCTGTCCGGGTCCAGTTCCTGGAGGTCATGTTCTCCGGGGTGTCAGCCGCGCCCGCCGAACTGCCAGTTGTGCACCTCGATCTCGGCGTACCGGTCCGGGGTCAGGACGGCGCGCGCCGTGTCCGGGTCCGGCGCCCGGACCAACGCCGCCGTGCCCAGCCAGAGCGCACCGTCGTCCGACAGCAGCGGCCCATAGGCGATCAACTCGTCCCTGTCCGTCGGCAACGTGAGATCGGCGGCCTGCCCTTCCCCGAGGCCCAGCACCAGGTGGCGGTTGCCGCCCTCCTCACCGCCGGGGAAGTCCCACATCGTGCGTCCCAGCAGGTTGCGCCACCGGCGCAGCAGCACGTCCCGGTACACGCCGGCCTGGTAGTTCGGCTCGTCGAAGGCGAAAGCGCGGGCGGCGGCCGGATCGGGCAGGCCGACGATGTGCACGCTGCCGGTGGGGGTGTCGCCGGCCATGGTCGGGCCCCGGGCGATCAACTCATCGGAGTACCGGTCCATATAGGACCAGTGCTTCTCCAGCAGCTCCTCGCGCAGCGCTGCGGAGCCGGACCGGTCGCGGTGATAACAGAAGAACTCCATGCCGACAGGATTTCTTGAGGGGGCAACCAGGTCGAGCGGGTTTCCCCGCGAAGCCGGGTCGTACGCGCAGTCGCAGTCGCAGTCGCAGTGGCTCAGGGGGCGGGGCGCGCTCGGGGTGAATCGGCGGGGCCGGGTGCCCTCTTCCCGGCGGAGCGAGGTGACCTTTTCATCGTCATCGCGTGCTGTCCCGAACGACTGGCCGCCGCCGTCCCCTCCCGCCCCGGCGAGCCGCTCACCTGCGGAATTCGGCCAGGAGATCGCATTATTGCCAAGCCCCGGCAACTCGCCACAGCGGCCTCCTGGCTCGCGCTATACAAGAGGGCCGGGGGAGGCCGGACGACGGCTGCCCTCGGTGCGTGGACGGTCGTGGTCGGGCAGGGGGCTGGCTTAATTGCTGACGATCAATGTTGCGGTACTGCTCGCTGTCATCGTCGTCCTGCGGCTGCGCCGCCGTACGCAGGCCAGAAGCCGGTTCGACGAGAAGCTGACCGTCGTCATCGTGCTGGCGCTCGGGGTGCTGATCGCCCCGACAGCGGTGGGGCACGGCATCCTCGACTTCCTGACCCAACTCGTGAACGGCTTCTCACGAGCCGGCCAGTGAGCACCACCACGGGGTCTCGGCCCCTGCCCGCCCTTCTCGCCCTTCCCGGCGAACGCGCCGTGGAGGCAAGGGCCCTGTGGCGAAGAGGCGACGGGGTCGCCTCCGCCGAGCGGCCACCGGACACGACCCGGCGCCGCGGCATGGCACGACAGCCCACGCCACATCACCGCACCACACCGCACCCGCCCATACCATCACCGCACCCGGGGGACGCATGGCCGCACCAGCACGACGACGCCGCACCACCCGCCCGCGCCCGCGCCCCCGTCGCCCCGCGACGAAGCCTCGACGCCGCACCGCCCGACGCCGTACACACCAGGACGCCACCAGCCGCCTCATCGCCCTCGCCCTCGTCCTGGCGGCCGTCGTCGCCGCGATCCGCACCTACCCGGTCACCACCGGCGTGCTGGCCGCCCTCGCCTTGACCGCGACCGTTCTTCTCTTCCTCCTCCGCACCGGTCGCCTCCACCTTCCCGCGCTACGCACCGCGGCTCGGACGGACTTCACGCACAGCATCGCCGCCTACCAGCACATGACCGGCACACAGTTCGAGCACGCCATCGCCGACCTCGCCCGCCGCGATCCCTCGGTCCGCACCGCCACCGTCACCGGCGGTGCCAATGACCGCGCCCTCGACGTCCTCCTCCAACTCACCGACGGCCGCCGCATCGCCGTCCAGTGCAAGCGCCACGCGCCGACGAACCGCGTCGGAGCACCTGTCATCTACGCCGTCAACGGCACCTACCGCGCCTACCACCGCTGCGACCAGGCCCTCATCGTCACCACCAGCGCCTTCACCCCCAACGCGGAACGGGCCAACGCCGAACTCGACCGCCCCCTCAGCCTCGTTGACGGCCGCGCCCTCGCCCGCTGGGTCTCCGGTGGCCGCCCGCCGTGGGGTGTCTGACCCCTGTGTCCCGTGCTCAGTCCGCTGTCGGGGCGAGCGCCCGGCCGAGGTGGATGATCAATGGGATCACTCACTGGTGGTCGCCGGTCCGCCGCCCCCTCGGAGTCATCTCAAGGCCGGGTCGGCCCCACCCCTGTCCTGGAGCGGGCGACCGCCGAGGCCTGCGCACACTCCCGGATATTGGGGGAAAATCCCCCTTGTTCCGAATTGGGGGGTTGCGTGTATCGTCCTCAGAGGCAGTTCCCGCACGCGATGGGACGAGGAAGACATGATGAAGAAGATCATCGCGATAGCGTTCGTTACCGCGCTGTTCAGCGCCGGAGGCGCCGGCATCGCCTCCGCGGCGGTCGCGCCGCCCGCGGCCGCGCCGGACCGTGACGTCGTCACCACGACGTTCCACTGTCCCGCCCCGCGCGGCACCTTCGCGATCACGGCGGACCCGTGGGTGACGGGCCAGTACGAGTGGTACTACGGCAAGCAAGGCTGCACGTACAGCTCGTAATCGCCAGGCTCTACGGCTATGTCCCTTTCCTCGACTTTCTCGGTGCGGGCACTTGTCGGCCGCCGCACGGGTCGCCGGCGCCACGGGCCCCGCGACCGTCTGGCACGGATTTAGTCGAGTTTCACCCCAAGCGCCAACGAATTCCTTCGCCCCCTATTCGCCTCACGACGGAATCTGTACTCTGGGTGGCGGGTGAATCAACGGCGCCTGCCTCGTTGATCACCTTCGCGGGGTGAGGGGGAGGGGTCCGTGCTCCTGCCCAGGCCGGACGTATCCCGTGCCGCCGTCGGGCCGGGGCGATTCACCAGGCAGGGACGAAAGTGCTTGCTGGGCAGGGACTTTCGTCGTCGATGCATGTTCCGGTCCGAGGCGCTTTCCGGTCGCCGCGCAGAACGTCACCATCGAGCCCGACGTGAGGCCCCGACATGAGCCACCCCGCGCCCGGTCTGCCCCTGTCGCAGACGGACCGTACGCGCCACCGCCGACTGCGAGAGCAGGGCAGCCCCGACCGGAACGACCTCGACGCCATCCTGGCGGCCGGCTTCGTCTGCCACCTCGGGGTGACCGTCGACGGCAACGCGCTGGTCATACCCACCGTCTACGGCGCCGACGGCACCACGCTGTACTTCCACGGCTCGGTGGCCAGCCGCAGCCTGGTCGCCTCACCCGACGTGGAGGTGTGTGTCACCGTGACGCACATCGACGGCCTGGTCCTGGCCCGGTCCGTCTTCGAGCACGGCGTGAACTACCGCAGCGCCATGATCTTCGGCGTGCCGCGACTGGTCACGGACCCCGAGGAGAAGTGGGCGGGCCTTCGCTGTCTCACTGAACAGGCGACCCCCGGCCAGTGGGACTACGCGCGGCAGCCCAGCCGCAAGGAACTCGCCGCCACCTCACTGCTGGCCCTCTCCCTCGACGAGGCCTCGGTGAAGATCCGCACCGGCGCCCCGGACGACGCCGACTCCCCGGACGCCGAACGCGGACTCTGGGCCGGCGTCCTCCCCCTCCACACCCGCTGGGGCGACCTGCAGCCCGACCCCGCCCTCCCCGCTCACCTCCCGGCACCACCCCACCTCTCGAACCGGCAGGGCGCTTCCGCGTTTCAGTAACTGGCGCTCAGGGGGCTGTTCTTGGGGTCTTGCGTGTTCTGTTGAGCCGGCGAGCTGGGGGCGTCGAATGCGGGCGGCGACTCCGAGGTCCGGTCCTGAGGGTTTGCTCCTGTACGGGCCACTGAAGGCGGCAGAAAGGCCCTCGTGCGTGGTGCGGTTTCCCGGGACCTGCCAGGCGGGCGTACGGGGCAGCGCCTGGGCAATAAGGCCTCACCGTCCCAAGCCCGCAGCCTTGGCCGCGCGCCGTGCGAAGACGGCTTCTCGGCGGTCTTCCATCTGCCGCAGGGCGTCCTTGCGGTCCCGCTTGGAGAGCCGGTCGAGGTAGGTATGGCCGATGAGGTGATCGGTCTCGTGCTGCAGGCACCGGGCGAAGTATCCCGTCCCCTCGATGGTGAGAGGGTTGCCGCCCTTGTCGAAGCCGCGGACGACGGCGCGATCGGTGCGAGAGACCGTCATGGTGGCTCCGGGGACCGACAGGCAGCCCTCGAATTCGTCAACGAGCTGGCGGCTGCCGGGAGATGGCAGCTCCAGGACGGGGTTGATGAGGTGGCCGACATGCCGGATTCCGTGGTCGTCCGGGCAGTCGTACACGAACAACCGGAGGTCGACCCCTACCTGGTTGGCGGCCAGGCCGGCGCCGTCGGCCACGTGCATCGTCAGGAACATATCGTCGATTAGCGCCGACAGCTCCGGAGTTCCGAACTCGGTCACCTCCCGGCACGGTCGGCTCAGGACTTCCTCACCCACCACGGTGACCCGGCGCACCGAGCCCCGCTCCGCCTCCGGTGACGGGGCGGGATACGTGTCGACGGGTCGGCCCTGCACGCGCACTCGCCAGTCGACGCGTCCGGAATGGTCGTGATGAACGGCCATGGATGTCTCCCCTTCTGCGCACACCACGTACGCCCATGTATGCGGCAGGCGTTCCGCGGCCTGATGCCGGCGAACAGATGAGTCGCTTGCCAAGAGCTTTGCAAAGTAGCAGACTTTGCAAAGTGACTGAAGATGACCTCAACTCCCGGCCCGGCCAGGCGCGTGACACCGGCGACGAACTGCGTGAGCACGAGGTCCGTACGGCCCTGCTGGACCTGCTGGGCGAAGTCGGAACCGTCACGGCGACCGAAGCAGCCGCCAAACTGGGCTACAGCTCCGGACTTTGCTCCTTTCACCTTCGGCAGCTCGCACGCCACGGACGCATCGAAGAAGCCCCGCACCACGGCGGTCGCGCACGCCCCTGGCGCCTGAGGCAGCCCACCCCCACTGCCGACGCGCCTGCGGAGGGGCAGTTCGGCGACCTGGCCCGCGGGCTCGAGGACGAGAGTTGGCAGCGATGGCTCGCCCGGCGCGACCAGGCGCCGACCGAATGGCGCCACGACGAGGCCTTCAGCGCCGTCGCCTACTTGACGCCCGAAGAGATGGGCCGGGTCGCGGACACCATCCGCAGGGCGCTCGCCCCCTACCAGGACCGCGAACAGCGTCCCCTCGCCCGTCCCGACGGAGCCCAACCGGTGGCCCTCATCACCCGGCTGTTCCCGCTGCTTCCCCACCCGGCAGACGAGGCAGAGTAGTCCTTCTCCAACCTGCGTTGTCTCTGCAATGACCAGGTGAAGGACATCGATGCGATCGCGGCGTTGCAAGATCCGGTGCGGCGCTGCATTTACGAGTACGTGGTGGCGCAGGGCTGGGAGGTCGGGCGCAACGAGGCCGGTGAGGCGGCCGGGGTGGGGCGGGCGCTCGCTGCCCGTCATCTGGACAGAGTGGTCGTGGCCGGGTTGCTGGCGAGTGGGACCTGTCGCCTGAGGGGCCGCTCGGGGCCGGGGCGGGTCGTCCCGCCAAGGCGTGCACGCGGTGCCGTCACGTCCCGGCCGCCAGTCACCCCCTGGTCGAGAAATGCGCACCCATGGTTGCGCAACCATGGGTGCGCATCTATGTTGTCACCCATGGTTGCGCATTTTTCTGAGGGAAGTGGGGCGCCGGCGCTCGGGCCGCAGCTGCTGCGGTCGTGGATCGGTTATCGGCGGCGGGTCGAGGCGAAGCTGGCTTCGGTGGGTTTCAGTGACCGGCGGCTGCCTGACGGGATGGTCCTGCGGCTGTGTGTGGCGCACGAGGAGCTGACGGTCTCCCGGATCGGCCGGGAGATGCAGATCAGCCGGCAGGGGGCGAGCAAGGTCGTGGCTGATCTGTGCGAGCGCGGCTTTCTGTCGATGGAGAAGTCGTCCGGGGACGGCCGGGAGAAGATCGTGCGTCCCACGGCGGAGGCGATCGCGTTCCTCCGGGCGTTCCGCGAGGCCCGTCGCGAGGTGGACGAGGAGATCCGTGAGCACCTCGGCGACGAGGCGGTGCGGGCGCTGGCGGCCCTGACCGAGTTGCTCGCCGAGCCGTCGGGGGAGTGGCGCACGGGGGACATCTGGCGCGAGGTCCGGGCCCGGTCCTCCCTCCTGGATCTCGGTGATCTGTGAGGGACGGGGACCCGGCCCATCGCGGCTCCCCCTCATTGCGGCGCTCTCCATCCCGTTGTGGCCCCCGCCGTTGCGGTTCCCGCCTCTCGGGCGCAACTCCCGCCTGACGGGGCGGGATCGAGCCGACCAAGCCAAGGAAAGGTGACTCAGTGCAAGAAACGCTCCAGCTGGGCCTGTACGCGATACCCGCGTTCCTGCTGCTGATGGCTGTCGAGTTCATCGGCTATCACCGGGAGAAGGAACCGAAGGCCGACCGGCCCGGGGTCTCCGCCCGCGACACCGCCACCAGCCTGTCCATCTACGCGATCGGTCAACTCGCCAAGCCGCTCAACCACTTCATCCAGCTTCCGGTCGTGGTCGTCGCGGCGGCGCTGGCGCCGCACACGCTCTCTTCCTCGGACTGGCGGGTGTGGGTGGCGGCAATCGTGCTCGCCGACCTCGCCTACTACGCCCAGCACCGGATGGGCCACCGCATCCGTCTGCTGTGGGCGGCCCACAGCGTCCACCACTCCAGCCGGCACTTCAATCTGTCCACGGCGGTGCGTCTGCCCTGGCTGATCCCGGGGTCGTTCCTCACCGCGGTCGCGGACATCCCGCTGGCACTGATCGGCATCCCCGCCTGGATGATCTTCCTGGCGCACTCCATCGTGCTGCTGTTCCAGTACCCGATCCACACCGAGCGCATCGGCCGCCTTCCCCGGCCCGTCGAGTTCGTGTTCAACACCCCGTCGCACCACCGTGTCCACCACGGCGTCAACAACCCGTACCTGGACAAGAACTACGGCGGCATCCTCATCGTGTGGGACCGGCTGTTCGGCAGCTATGCGGAGGAGACCGAACGCGTCAGGTACGGGCTGACGACGAACATCGGCACCCATAACCCGGTCAAGGCCAACTACCACGAGTTCGCCGGGATGGTCCGCGACATCCGCCGGGCCCGTACCTGGCGCGGCCGGGCCGGTTACCTCTTCGGCCCGCCGGGATGGCGGGAGGCGGCGGGCGGAGCCGGGACCGGTCCTACGGCTGAGCCGGCGTCCGCAGCAGCTGTCAACGGCCTTCGGAGCGGGGAAACCGTGCCGGCCGGACAGGAGAACAAGGAAGCGGTGCCCGTCTGACGGACGGCCGCTCCCTCCACCCGGACCCGCAGTACCGCAGTAGGGGTCCGGGTGGACTCGTTGGCTGCCACACCCTCAGGTCGGGACGACCACCGCTATTCAGAGGGGGAAGCAGCCCCCTGCGCAGAGGGGGATTCGGGTTCGCTCACCGTCTGCTCTCCCGTGCCGAAACCGCGGAGGCGAGGGACCGGGGAGAGCAGGATCGGTAGTGATGCGGAGAGGAAGACCAGGCCGGCCACCCAGAGGATCGCGCGGGGGCCGGCGAAGGCGCCGAGCCACGCGGTGACCAGGCCTCCGAGGGAAATCCCGCCGAACACCAGGGCCCGGTAGCCGGCCACGACCCGGCCCATGAGCCGGTCGGGGGTGACGGTCTGCCGCAGCGTCGCGGTGAGGACGCTGAAGATGGCGAGGCCGCCGTTCATGACCACCAGGAGAGCGGTGTCGACGAGGGCGAGGAAGGTCTGTTGTCCCGAGACGGCGGGGATGAGCAGGGCGGGAACGGCGGTGGCGGCACCGGCCGCGAGGTAGGTGACGCCGACAGGGAGGCGCCGGGAGAGCCAGGGGGCGCAGGCCGCTCCGGCCAGGCCACCGGCCGCGCCCGCCGCGAGGACGACACCGACGTTGAACCCGAGAATGCGGTTCATGTACACGAGGAACGCGGTCTGGAAGATGGCCCAGGCCAGGTTGTGGAGGCTCCCGGCGAGCGTCACCGCCCGCAGCAGGGGCGCACGGACGAGGAAGCGCAGACCGTCGTAGAAGTCCTGCCAGGGGGTACCGGCGACGCGGGCCGGGGCGGGCTCGGGTCGCTTGACGAGCAGGAGGGAGACGACCGAGACGAGGTAGGAACCGGCGTTGAGTGCCAGGCAGAGCGGTGCGGAGAGCCAATGGACGAGCAGCCCGAACAGGCCCGGCCCGGCGACCTCCGCCCCGGCCTGGCTCACGGACACCCGGCCGTTGGCCGACAGCAGGTCCTCGGGGGCGACGAACTTCGGCAGGTAGGCCACCAGGCACAGGTCGAACAGCACGGTGAACGTCCCGATGCCGGTGGCGAGGACCACCAGCCAGGGCATGGTCAGCCAGCCGAGCGCGGCGAGCACGGGGATGGCCCCGACGAGCGCCGCGCGCGCGGAGTTGGCGATCACCAGCAGGGGGTGGCGCCTTCTCCGGTCGACGAGGACGCCCAGGGGCAGGGCCAGGGCGAGGAAGGGGAGGTATTCGGCGAAGCGCAGCAGGCCCAGATCGGAGGCATCGGCACCGAGTACGACGAGGGCGGTGAGCGGCAGGGCCAGGAGGCTGACCTCGGCGCCGAACAGTGAGATCGTCTCGCCGACCCAGAAGATGTGGAAGTCGCGGTTGCGTCGCAGCCCTTGGGGCGGGGCCTGCGTCGTCGACGTCATCAGTGCGCCACCTGCCGTGACCACGTCCGTGACCAAGTCAGAGACCGTGCCCAGGCCCGTGACCGGGCCGGGCGCCGCCGACCGGCCGCCGTGGTGAGCGGGCCGACACCGTCAACCCCAACCCCAACCCCGAGCCCGAACCCGGCCCGGAGCGGCCTGACTCCGGGTGTGTGCGCGTTCATGAATCCACCCATCAGTGACACTTTTGACGCCATGTCATTCTCCACTTGCTGAGCCCGGTGAGGGGCCTCCGGCCCGTACGCGGGCCGGCCGTCGTACGGGCCTCGGCGCGCCGGGCGGGAGCCAGGTGCTCTCACGCGCTGCCCGAGGTCGTCGTGAGGTGGCCGGCCCCGGACCGGTGGCGCGGCACCGACAGCCGGCGGAGGCGGTCGAAGGCCGCGTCGAGATACTCGGGAGCCGCGCCGAACGAGAGGCGGACCCGGTCGTCCGTGCCCTGCCAGAAGCCGGGGCCGGGCATCAGCCGTACGCCCGTCTCCGCCAGCGCGCGGTCGCAGAACTGCTGGGCGCCGGCGTTCGGGCCGGCCAGCTTCAGCCAGAGGAAGAGGCCGCCGGCCGGTGGCGGGGCGGTCTCGAAGAGGTCGAGGGTGGACAGTGCCTCCAGGGCGATGGCCCGGCGCTCGGCCAGCAACGTCAGGTTTCCGTCCACGGGTTGTGCCAGCAGGCCGGCCGCCGCCTGCTGAGCCACCAGTGACGGACCCATGCGCAGACGCTCGGCCACACCGGTGAGTACTTCGGCGACGGCCGGTGCCGTGGCGATCCACCCGATGCGGACGCCGGGGCAACCGAAGGCCTTCGACACCGAGTTGACCTTCACCAGATGGCCGGAGTCGAGCAGGGACTGGTCCTCGTGGGGGCGCGTGCCGCCCACGATCAGTTCGTCGTAGACCTGGTCCACGACGAGCAGTGCGCCGTCGGCGGCGGCCGCCTCGGCGTGGAAGGACAGGGCGCCGTCGGCGAGGACGCGGCCGTCGGGGTTCGACGGGCTGTGCAGCAACCGCATCCGGGTCGTACGGGCACTGTCGGGCTCCGCGTTGAGCGGGACGAGTCCGGCGCCGAGGTTTTCCAGGATCTCCCGGTAGAAGAGGAAGCTCGGAGCCTGTACGGCGACGCGGTCGCCGGGGTCCAGGAAGGTGTGGGCGAGCAGGAAGAGCGCCTCGGTCGCACCGTGTGTCACCACGATGTGGTCCTCGGTCAGCGACAGGCCGTACTTCGCGTTCTCCCGGGCCGCGATCCGGCGACGGAGTTCCCGCTCCCCCTGGGGGTCGGGATAGGACTCGGCGCGGAACGTGACCTGGCCGGCCGAGGACGGGAGGCCGCGCAGCAGGGCCTCCGAGAGGTCCCATGTGGGCCGTGCGTCATGCTGCGCCGCACGCGCCTGACGCTCTATCAAGGACAGATCGTGCCACGGGCGACACGGCGAAATCATGGGCCCTCCTCGGGGTGGTGGATCTCCGGCTCGTGCGGAGCCGCCTGGGGTCCGCGCCGGTGTCCGCGACGGGAGCCGCGGACACCGGCGGTGATGCGGTGCTGAGGTGACTAGAGCCGCAGCTCGATCGGCAGCGCGGCCGGGCTCGTGTCGGGCTCCGCGGGCGGGGCGTCGAAGAGTGTGGTGAGGCTCGTGTAGGCCCGGTCGGGGGAGCGCGGCGGTGTGCTGGGCTTGAAGAGTCCGTCGGTCTGCCACCGCTCGGGGTCCAGGCCGATCGCCCAGGCGTTGAGCCAGGGGTGTTCGTCGAGGTGTGCCCGCCGCTCGGGCATGGTGTCCTCCACGGCGATGCGGAAGATGGCCTGCGCCACCTCTTCGAGCACCTCCATGGAGTGGCGGTGGTCGGCCACGAGTTCGGCGACCGACTTGCCCTCCACGAGGTTGCGTTCGTACGCCTCACGGAGGAACGGGATCTTGTAGTAGTCGATGAAGCGGAAGTCCCGGCCCCGGCCCGCCTTCCGTTCCCACTGCTTGAACAACCGCTTGACCTGCACGGTCAGCGCGTACAGACCGGGGGTGGCGCCGCGAACCGCGGCGGCCTTCTCCTCGTCGAGGAAGATGCCGTTGTAGATCTGCGGGGTCGCCGTGGTCCAGGAGAGCAGGGTGTCCCAGAGGAACGACAGCGCCATGATCAGTGGCTCGCCGAAGTACGAGTACGAACTGTGGATGTTGTACTCGAGCCAGTCGTTCTGGCCGAGCACGAACCGGCTCAGCTCGTCGACGCGGTCCGGGCGCAGCTCGTTCCGGGCGTCCTCGTCGATCAGCTCGATCAGTGCCGAGTTCTCGAAGGCGATCATGTTGGAGCCGGGGGAGTAGAACGGGTCGGCGAAGGCCGCGGCCTCCCCCACGCAGCCCCAGCGGTCGGCCGAGAACACCTGGGAGGAGGTGTAGCTGTAGTCGCGGACCGCGAGGAAGTCGAGGACCTCGTGGTGGACCAGCGCGGACGCGACCGCCGGCTCGTGGTGCTCCAGCCACTCGACGGCACCGGGCAGGGTGCTCATCCCGTCGATGTCGTGGAGCTCACCGGACGTCACGATGCCGACGCTGGTGTTGCCGGAGCCGAGCGGAATCAGCCAGACCCAGTACCCGGGGCCCATCAGATGGACCGTGGAGAGCCGGCGCCGGCGGCCCGGTACCCGCTCGTGCCACTCGGTGTCGTCGTCGGACACGAAGTCCTCGACGTCGAGCCGGCCCTCGACGCGGAACCACGCGGCGTTGAACTGGCCCTCGGTGGGGCGTTGCAGCCCCAGCTTGCGCTGGAGGTACCGGGCCCGGCCCATGGCGTCGACCACCCAGCGGCAGCGTGCGCTGCGCGGTGTCCCGTCCCCGTCGACGTAGTGCACCAGGTGCGAGGCGCTGCCGGGGCCCAGGTCGACCTCGCGGACCATGCTGCCGGTGGCGATCTCGACACCGGCCTCGCAGTTCATCTCGTACAGGTCGTTCTCCAGGACCCCGCGGTCGATCTGGTAGGTGCTGCGCCCCGGCAGGGCCGACAGCCCGATCTCCGGGGCGTCCGCGAACGGCTCGCCGGCCCGGCCGAAGAAGTAGCGCAGGCCCAGCTTGGGCAGGTGCTTGTCCGCCATGTAGTCGGCGAGCCCGAGGACGGAGGAGAAGTAGAACCCCGCGATGTCCACGGTCGATTCGCCGACCTTGTGGGCCGCCAGCGGCACCGGGTAGGTCTGCCCGTCGATCACCAGGACCGAGGCGTCGGGCTGCTTGCGGCGCAGATGGCGGGCGAACGTGGCGCCCGCGAGTCCGCCGCCGCAGACCACGACGTCGTACCAGGGCGTGTCATCGGGCGTCTCGGTGTGCTCAGGACCGAACAGTGTCACGGGATTCCTCCGGATTGCCGGGTACGGGGCCGTGGCCCGGGATGTCGGTGGCCGGCTGGGACAGCGCCTCCGACCAGAGGGCCATCAGCCGCTCGGCCGCGGTCTCGTCGAGCCGGTCGAGGTCGTGCTCCAGGGTGGCGACGAGCTGGGGCGCGCCGCCGGGAGTCGCCGGTTCGAGCGACACCGCGAGCACCACCGGGTGGTGGAGCTGGCCGAGGGCCACGCACTCCTCGACCAGGGCGAGCCGCTCGACGGCGTCGCGGGCGTGATGGAAGTGCACGAAGTTGAACCACCCCGCGACCGCCCGGTCGTCCGCCACCTGGCCCGCCAGCGGATATCCCGCGTAGGGCTCCATGGCGTCGAGCCCGGCCTGGACCGCCGTCGCCGAGGGGGGCTGCGCACCGGCGTCCCACCGGGAGGTGAAGGGCAGGATGTTCCAGAACAGTCCGGTGGTGCCGAGCGGGTCGGTGAGCCGCTCCGAGCGGCCGTTGGCGACGACGCCGACCGTCAGCGCCGGTGCACCGCCGTGCCGGTGGAGGGCGGAGAGGAACGCGGAGAGACAGCGGGCCTTGGGGGAGAGCCGCTCGTTCCTGGCGCTCGTGAGGAGCGCCTCGACCCGCTCCGGGGGCACGATCACCTCCGTGTAGCCCACGCGCCGGAACTCCCGGCGTTGCGGAGTGTCCAGGCCGTCCGGGAGCGTGGCGAGGGCCTTCGCCCAGAAGTCCTGCGCCTGCGGATCGTTGGCGAGCGTCCGCTCCAGGGCGACGAACTCCCGGTAGGAGTCCACCGCGGGTGCCGCGGTGTCCGGGCGGCCGCCGGCGCGGAGCGTCCCGTAGTCCGCCAGCAGTTCGTTCCGCAGCTGGACCCCGCTCCAGCCGTCCGTCAGCGCGTGGTGCGCGGACATCAGGACATCGGCCTCGGTCGCGGAGCGTACGACGATCCGGAAGCGGGTCCACGGTGCGGTGCCGTCGCTGGCGAACGGTTCGGCGAGGTCGGCCTCGACGACGGCGTTCAGCACCGCGTCGGCCTCCTCCCCCGGGCCTGCTTCGACGGTGTCGACGAGGGTGGTGTCCGGAGGGAGGACGCACTGCAGCAGACGTCCCGAGCCGGGCGCGCGGACCACGGTGGTGCGCAGCGACCGGTGCCGCTCGACCAGGCCGCGCAGCGCCCGCCGCAGCGCCTCGACGTCCAGGTCCGCGGCGCGCACCCGCCACCCCGCGACGCAGCGGTAGGTGTGCAGCGCCCGCAGGTCCGGTTCGGCGGACCACTCGACCATCCGCTCCTGAAGGTGCGTCAGCGGATAGGCGTCCTCCCACCCCGCCGGCAACTGCCGTGCCTCCTCGTCGGTGAGGCTCACCGACGCGCTCACGGCCGGCGCAGCGGGCTCGGCGGCGTCGCCGCGTTCGGTCACCATGCGCGCGAGCGCCCGGACCGTGCGGTGCTCGATGATGTCGCTGGTGCGCAGGGCGACCCCCACCTGCTCCGCGGCCTGCACGGCCTGGATCAGCCGGATCGAGTCGCCGCCGAGCTGGAAGAAGTCGTCCTCGGCGTCGATCGCGGACCTGCCGAGGACCTTCGCCCACACCTCGACCAGGCTCGATTCGAGCGGGGTCGCCGGTGTGCCGACCGGACGCTCCGCCATCCGCCGCTCGTGCAGGGCGATGAGGGCGCGGCGGTCCACCTTGCCGTGCTCGGTGGTGGGGAAGGCGTCGACGAGGTGCACGGCGCCGGGGACCATGTAGGCCGGGAGCGTGCGGGCGAGGTGGTCGGCGAGCGCGCCCGTCAGCCCCTCGTCGTGCTCCGTGCCGCGGCCGCCCGGCTCGCGGACGAAGGCCAGCAGGACCCCGTGCACGGCGTCCACGGCCACGACGGCGTCCTCCACGCGGTCGTGCCCGCGCAGCGCGGCCTCGACCTCGGTGGGGTCCACCCGGAAGCCGCGGATCTTCACCTGCTGGTCCCGGCGGCCGGCGAAGACCAGCTCCCCGTTCTCGTCCCAGCCGCCGAGGTCGCCGGAGAGGTGCAGCACACCGTCCGGACGGAACGGGTGCGGGACGAACCGTCGGGCGCTCTGCTCCGGGTCCCCGACGTACCCGGACGCCACACCGCGCCCGGAGATGGCGATCTCGCCGATGACGTGGCGGGGGAGCAGATTCCGGTCCTGGTCCAGGATGTAGACCTGCATGTTCGCGCGCGGCCGGCCGAGCGGCACACTCTGGTAGTCGCGCTGCGGGTCCACCCGGTGCAGCGTCGTGTTCACGCACGCCTCGGTCGGGCCGTAGCCGTTGTACACCGCGACGCCGCGGGCCGCCCACGCCGTCAGGTCCGCGGTGTTCGCGGGCTCCGCCGCCGAGATGAGCACCCGGAGATCCGTCAGCCGCCGCGGGTCCAGGGCGCTCAGGTAGGAGGGGGTGATGGTGGTCGCCGTGACGGCGTGCTCCGCCATCAGGTCCTCCAGGCGGCGCGGGTCGGCGAGTTCCTGCTCGTCGGGCAGGACCAGCGCCGCACCGGCGAGATGGGTCATCACGATGTCGAGCAGCGCGCCGTCGAACGAGAGCGCCATGAACGCGAGATAGCGGTCGCCGGGGCCGAGGTCCAGCTCGGTCACGTGGTCGAGCGCGACGTTCACCACGCCGGCGTGGTCGAGGACGATCGTGCGCGGGGTCCCGCCCGAGCCCGAGGTCGTGATCACCGCGGCCGCGTCACCGCCCCGCGGGGCCGGCCAGGTCGGTTCGGCCGGCGGTCCCGCTGCGGTGCCCGCGGGGAACTGGAGGTCGGGACAGCACACGGCGAGCGAGGGCAGATCGGTGAGACGGTGCAGCAGACCGGAGTGCACCGCCAGGGTCTTGGCCTTCGAGGCCTCGGCGATCTGCGCGATACGGGCGGCCGGGGCGTGCGGGTCGACCGGGACGTACGCGGTCCCGGCGATCATGCACCCCCACAGCGCCACGAGGGTGTCCTCGGCCCGCGAGACGAGGACGGCCACCGCCTCTCCGTCGGCCAGGCCCAGGTCGCCGCGCAGATGGTGGGCGAACTGCTCGGCGCGGGCCAGCAGTTCGCCATAGCTCACGGTCCGGCCGCCGGTGAGGAGGGCGGGGGCGTCGCCGGCCGCGGCGGCCACCGCCCGGAACCGTGCCGCCAGCGAGTCGTCCGGGGTGTGGGCGGGGACGTCGGTGGCGGTGAGGGTGTCGAGCTGGTGGAGGATCTCGTCGTCGTCGAGCAGATCCAGGTCGGCCACCGCGGCCCCGGGGGCGTCGAGGTGTGCCAGCACCTTCTCGACCAGCCCGACGACATGGCCGGCGAACCACGCCGGGTACCGGCCCTGCCGGTCCTCGAACTCGAAGCTGCCCTCGGCCGCGTCGATCCGGATCACCAGGTCGGTGCTGTCGTCGGTCGGCACCTCCTCGTGCAGCTGTGTCTCGGCGACCATCAGACCGGTGTCCGTCGGTCCGTCCGCCTGCGCCCACAGGTCGCGGACCGGGAAGCCCTGGACCGCGTAGCAGGTGGCGGCCTGCCGGCGCACGTGCTCCAGCAGCGACTTGAAGCTGTCCCGCCGCTCCGTGCGGAAGACCAGCGGCACCCGGTCGTCGTGCCCGTAGGGGCTCTCGACCCCGCGGAGCAGGGGCGTGGACAGCCAGACCACGTCATGCGCCGAGGTACGCCGGACGACGGCCGCGAGGGCGGAGAGCAGGACCACGAAGCCGCCCAGCGCCTGGCCGCCGCTCACGGCGGTGACCCGGCGGCGGCTCTCCGGCCCGAGCACGGCGCGGTGCCGTGTCCCCGGGGCGGACGTCTTCGTGGTGACGACGGTGTCGGCCCAGTGCAGGGCGTCCTCGGCGGACGGCATGGCCGCCAGCCAGGCGGCGCGCTGCTGTTGATGGGCCGGGCCCTGAAGGGCCTCGATACGGGAGATGCTCACGATGCCCTCCAGCGCTTCGCCCCGTAGAGCCGCTCGGAGTGGCGGCCCTGTGCCTGGCAGGTCTCGACCAGGAGGTTGGCTTCCCGGATGGCGAGGGAGTCGTCGGTGTAGGGGATGCCCAGCAGGGGATAGAGCCAGGGCTCCTCGCCCATCGCGTACACGTAGACCGCCGAGCCGCTGAACCGCTCGACGACGTCGAGGGCCTCCTGGCAGGTGGACGCGCGCCCCCGCCGGCTCTGGTCGTGGTCCCGGTCGAGCGGATGGGCGAAGTACGGGGCGTAGACCCAACTCGCCGGTGCGCCCTCGCACTCCATGCCGAGGAACAGCATGTCCACATCGCCGACCAGGTCGTGCACGCGGTCGTAGAGCGCCGGGTTGACGTTGGCGGTGTCGGCCCCGAACAGCGCCGTCCGGCCGCCGAGACGGACGTGGTAGGTGGACTTCGACCGGATCGCCAGGTCGTGGTGCTCGCCGACGAACGGGATGGCGGTGATCGCCCCGTCGGGAAGGGGCACCACGTCGAGTTCCCGCACCTCACGGACGTCGGGGAAGCCCAGGTGCTCGACGACCAGGCGCAGCGACGGGTCCATCAGCCCTCCGCCGTCGTTGCCGGGCACGATGACCGTCCCCACCTTGTGCCGGATCTGCAGCAGTGTCTCGGGCAGCACATGGTCGTGGTGGGCGTGGGTGATCAGTACGTAGTCGATCCGGTCGGGCAGGTCGGCGAAGGAGAGGCGCGGCACGTCGGACTCGTGGTCGTAGGGGAGCACGGGGTCGACGAGGATGCTGACGCCCTCGTGCTCCACCAGCACACAGGCGTGCCCGAAGTAGGTCACCCGGACCTCACCCGGGCCGGACTGCGCGTCCTCGCGCGCACCCGGCGTCCGCGGGGGCGTGGTGGTGAACAGCTCGCGGAAGCGGGGCCGGGCCGCGGCGTCCAGGCCCAGTTCGTCGGCGAGCGCTTCCGGGTCGACGGGTTCGGTGCGGGCGCGGAACAGGGTGTCGAGTGCCGCAGTGGCGAAGGGCACGTCGAGTTCCACGGCGCCTTCCCAGGCCGCGCCGTCGGCGGCGTCCGGGTCCTCCACCACGGGCAGTCGGGGCGTGGAGAACGCGAACGGACGGTCACCGTCCCGGTCCGTGCGCACCAGCCGCAGACACTGCCCCGACGGGTCGGCCAGCGCGTCGGCGTACAGCAGCCGTTCGTAGAGCCGGCAGCGTGCCCGGTTGTGGCGGTCGTACTCCAGCTCCACCAGGCCCTTCAGCGCGGCCGGGACGGACGGGTAGAGCGGTTCCAGCGCCCCGCCGGTCATGCTCTCCAGCAGCTCGTCGAGTTCGCCGAACGCCGACACGAAGTCCTGCTGGCGCTTCGCCTTGGTGCGCGTCGCGTCCAGCAGCGCCTGGACCTCGGCGACCTTGGCGCCGCCGAGGTCGAGGAACGGGCCGCTGCGCGTCGCCGGGTTCGCCGCAGCGGCGGCGTGCATCGAGGGGGAGCGGACGTAGGACTCCATCATCCGCAGATGACGCTCGATGGTGACGAAGGCGGCCGTGGCCGGCGAGACCAGGTGCACCCACGCATACCAGCGGTCGACCAGCGGCTCGACCTCGACATCGCCGCGGAGGAAGTGACCAGGGGTCTTCTGCGGCCTCGTCATGAGCGGTCTCCCTCGGCGACCAGGGTGTCCAGGGCGGCCAGCGCCGACTCGATCTCCGCCAGGTCCTCGACGACGAAGTACCGGTTCTGGAGCTGGAGGATGTCGAAGGTCTCGCGCCGCACCACCTCCGGGTCGAAGGTCTCGACCGGGCAGGCCGGGTCGAGGCACTGCTGGATCTCGTCGGCCGAGGACAGGATGGCGCCGCCCAGCGCCCGGAGCCCGTCGGGCGTCCGTATCAGACCGGCCTCCAGCGTGGTCCACATGATGCTCTGGAGGAGCGCGAGTTCGTCCGGGCGCTCGGCGCACCGGACCCCGATACGGCCGAACTCCTGGTACAGACGCGCCGTGCGCGGGTGGGCCAGGAACGGGCCGTGCCCGAACAAGTCGTGGAAGAGGTCCGGCAGTTCGGCGAAGCGGATCTCCTCCGGCTTGCGCATCTGGTTGGTCACCGGGAACCGCCGGTTCAGGAGCATGTCGAAGAAGTCGGCCCCCTTCACCAGGCCGTCCACCGCGACGAAGGTCCAGCCGGTGATGGCGCGGACGCGCTCGTTCACCCGGTCGAGATCGGGCACGTGATCGGCCGGGAGGCCGAGCAGGTCGAGCCCCTCCAGGTAGAGGGCCGGCGCGGCCAACGGCACGAGATCCCGCTGCTGGCGGTAGAGCCGCTGCCAGACCTCGTGGTCGACCGGCTCGTGGTGTGCCTGAACCGGCGGTACTTCCTGAGTGTCCACCTCTGCTCCTTTCGGCGGGGACGGCTTCACACCAGTCCCGGGATCAGCGCTCAGTAGCGCAGCTCGATGGTCAGGGGGGCCGGGGACTGCGCCGGCCGGGCGTCCACGGCCCGGTCCAGCGGGTCGTCGGCGTGATCGAGGAGCGTCTCCACGATCCGGAGGAAGGCCCGCCCGAGTCCGGCGAGCGTGTCGTCGTCGATGCGGGCGCGCGGCGCCACGATCTCGACCTCCAGGGTGTCCGCCCGCTCGGTGATGTCGAACCACAGCGCGGTGTGGGCGCCGAAGACCACCTCCGTCCGGGGGACTTCGGCGGTGTCGGCCCGGGGCTGGAGGGTCAGGCCGACGTCGGCGAGCGGTGCGTCCGCCTCCAGGCCCAGCGCCCGGCCGATGTCCCCCGGCGGGGTCCGCCGGTGGGCGAGCGCGTCGAGAACCGAGTGGCGGACGGAGCCCAGCAGGGCGCGGAACGGTTCACCGGGCCGGATGTGGTCGCGGAGGGCGACGGTGTTCAGCAACGGGCCGAGCTGCTCCTCCAGGACCCGCCCGTCCCGCAGCGACACCGGCGACATCACGACGAGGTCGGTCTGCCGGGTCATGGCGAACAGGAAGGCCTTGACGACGGCGTGCAGCCCCGCGAACAGCGTCGTGCGGCCGTCCGCGCAGAGGGCCCGCAGGGCACGGGTACGGCGGGCGTCCACGGTCACCCAGTGGCGGCGCCCGAGGAAGTCCCGGGGCCCGGAGGGGCGGCCGATGCCCAGCGGCGTGAGATCGGGCCGGATGCGGTCGACCCCGGACAACCGCCCGGTCCACCAGGCGAGTTCGGCGCGCCCCTCGGGGCCCCTGAGGTAGGCGAGGTGGTCGGCTGCGACGTCGCGGAACTGACGCGCCGGACGCCGCGGGGCGCCCCGGCCCGCCTGCCGCGCCTGCCGGTCCCGCTGCCACCACTGGGCGAGGACGTCGAAGGACATGCCGTCCCACACGATGTGGTGGGCGGTGACCACGGCGAGCGTCGACGCGTCGGGCCGCCGGACCAGATGGAGCCGGAACAGCGGGCCCTCGGCGAGGTCCAGCGGCCGGGCCGCCTCCTCGTCGAGGAGCGTGCGCAGGTCCTCGGCCGTGGGGGAGCGGGACAGGTCGGTCAGCCGGAGCGCGTCCTGCGGGCCGTGCGGCCGGACCCGCTGCCGCGGGCGGCCGTCGGCCAGGGGGAAGTCGGTGCGCAGGATCTCGAAGGACTCGACGAGCCGGGCGAACGTGGCCCGGTCGGCCGCCGGGTCCCACGCGGTCCCGAGGTCCACGACCTCGGGCAGCGCCGCGGGTGTCTCCGGGCTCCGGAACTGGTCGAGCAGCCAGAACTCCGACTGCGCGGGCGACAACGGGGAGTCGTCGCCGTCCGGGGCGGCCGGCAGCGGGTCCGGACCGGTGGCGGGCTGCTCGTCCGCCGGAGTGCGGCGGGCGTCGATCAGCTCCGCCTGGCGGCCGAGCGTGGCGTACGTCAGCACGTCCTCCAGGCCGAGGACGACGCCCAGTTCCTCCTCCACCCTGGTCACCAGCGCCACCGCCAGCAGGGAATGGCCCCCGACGGTGAAGAAGTTGTCGTCCGGGCCGGGGCCGGGGTGGCCGAGCAGCTCGCTCCACAGGGCCGCCAGCGAGGCCAGCGTGCCGGGCGCACCGCCCGTGGCACCGTGGTCCGTCTCCGCCGGTTCCGCCGATTCCGTGGGGTCCTGGGCAGGGTTCTCCGGAGCGGCGGAGTACCGGGCGCGGAGCGCGTCCAGGTCCGCCTTCCCGTTGTCCGTGGTCGGCCAGTCGTCGACGGTGACGAACGAGGCGGGGACCATGGGCGCGGGCAGCAGCTCGCGCAGCCGCCGGCGCAGGGCGGGGATCTGCTCCCGGTCGCGGTCGTCGACGTAGGCCACCACCGACGGGGCGTCAGCCGGGCCCGTCCGGACATCGGTCACGGCGTCGCCGGCCAGGAGCCCGGTGCTCAGGATCGCGGAGCGGACCTCCTCCAGCTCTACCCGGTAGCCGCGGATCTTGACCTGGCGGTCCCGCCGTCCGACGAACACCAGGTCACCGGAGGGGAGGCGCCGGGCGAGGTCTCCGGAGCGGTACCACCTCCGGGGCGGGGCACCGTCGGGTCCGCCGCCCGCACCGTCCCCGGGCGCGTGCACCCCGAAGGCGCGGGCCGTCTCCTCGGGGCGGCCGAGGTAACCACGGGCCACCGCGGGCCCGCTGATGACGATCTCCCCGACGCCGCCGTCAGGGACCGGCTGCCCGTCCGGGTCCAGCAGTTCCACGCTCATCGTCCCCATCGGGCGGCCGATGTTCTGCACGTCGGACGGCGCCCCGGAGTCCTCTGCGGGGTCGAGCCGCTTGAACGTCGTGAAGACGGTGGTCTCGGTGATGCCGTAGCCGTTGACCACGTCCACGCCGGGCACATGGCCGGCGAGGCGCCGGACGGCACCGGGATGGATCGGCTCTCCCCCGAGCACCACGTAGCGCAGCGAGGCCGGCGCCAGTTCCGGACGTCGGTCGAGTGCGTCCACCGCGCGCTCGAAGGTGCTGGGGACCTGGGACAGCACGGTCACCCCCTCCCGCACGAGGACCGGCAGCAGCTGCCGCGGGTCCCGGCGGGTGGCCTCGGTGATGATCACGACCCGGGCGCCGCGGGAGAGCGGCAGATGGAGTTCCCAGACGGAGAAGTCGAAGGCGAACGAGTGCGTCGACGTCCAGACGTCGTCGTCCCGGAACTCGAACGGCCAGCCGCCGGCCCACAGGAGCGCGAGGGCGTTCCGGTGCTCCACCACGACACCCTTGGGCGTGCCGGTGCTGCCGGAGGTGTAGATGACGTACGCGGGGTCGTCCGCGCCGGCGGCCGGGGACAGGTCGGCCAACTCCGGTTCGCCGTCGGACGGTTCGGGTTCGTCGTCGAGGGCCAGCACGGGGAGCCACGCCACCCCCTCCGGGAGGCCGCGCTCGTGACCGTCGACGACCAGCAGGACCGGCCGGGCGTCCTCCAGGACCGCGCGGCCGCGCGCCTCGGGCTGGGTGGGGTCGATCCCGAGGAAGGCACCGCCCGCCTTGAGGACCGCGAGCTGGACGACGGGCACGCGCTCGGAGCGCTCCACCGCGTAGCTGACGAGCTGCCCCGGCACCACGCCGAAGTCGTCGCGCAGCCGGTGGGCGAGCCGGTTCGCCCTGCGGTTGAGTTCCCCGTAGGTGAGCACCCGGTCCTCGCACACCACGGCGGGGCGCTCGGGCGTGCGGCGGGCGTGCCGCTCCACCGCCGTGTGCAGCAGGTCCGGGACCGCCGGGGCCTCCAGTGCCGACCGGGCCACGGCCGCGGCGGTCGCACCGGCGGAGTCCGGGAGCGCGGTGAGCACGCGCGACAGCCCGGAGAGCCAGCGTTCGACGGTCGTGCTCGCGAAGAGGTGGGAGTCGTACTCGATCTCACCGCGCAGCCCGTCTTCGTCCTCGACGAACGTGACGATCATGTCGAGCTTGCCGACGCCGCGGTCGACGTCGACCCGGCGGGCGCGGGGCTCCCCCCACACGGACTCGGTACGGGCCCCGGGCGCGTTCTGCAGGACCAGCATCACGTCGAACAGGGCCGAGCGCCGGGGGTCACGCGCCAGACCCAGGTCCCGGACCACGAGGTCGAGGGGGTACTCCTCGTGGGCGAACGCGTCCAGGGCGGTGGACCGGACGCGGGCCAGCAGATCCTCGGGCGAGGCCTCCGGGTCGACGGCCACGCGGAGCGCCACGCTGTTGACGAAGGAGCCGAGGACGTCTTCGAGGTCGACGTGCGGGCGGCCGGCCACCGGGGTACCGACCACCAGGTCGCGCTGACCGGTCAGCTGGTGCAGCCAGGCGGAGGTCGCGGTGAGCAGAGCCATGAACAGCGTGGCGCGGTGCCGCCCGGCCCACGACCGCAGGGCGCCGGTGGCCTCGGGGCTCAGAGCGAAGCGCCGGACATCCGCCCCGGGGACCTTCGCGGAGCCGCGTGGGGCGTCCAGCGGGAGACCGAGGGCCGGCAGCGGCCCGGCCAGCCGGCCGGTCCAGAAGCGGCGCATCCGGTCGCCGGCCGGTCCGGCGAGCCGTGCGCGTTCCCAGGCGGCGTAGTCGCGGTACTGGAGGCGGGCGGGCGGCAGTTCCGCCGGGCCGTTACCGGCGGCCAACTCCCGGCACCGTGCGGCAAGTTCGGTGAGCAACAGCGTCAACGACCAGGTGTCGCTGATCAGATGGTGGATCACGAGGTACAGCACGGTTCCCCGGTCGGGTGTCCGCTCCGGAGCGGCCGGGGTGATCAGGCCGAGCCGCAGCAGGGGCCCGGCCTCGGTGTCGAACGGCCGCTCGCTCACCGCGCGCAGATGGCGCGCCGGGTCGGCCGCCGCACCCGTCTCCACGGGCACCCGGCCCGGCTGCGGGGGCAGGATGCGCTGGATGAGTTCGCCGTCCTCCAGCGCGAAGGTGGTGCGAAGGATTTCGTGACGGGCGGTCAGTTCGTCCAGTGCGGTGCGCAGGACGGCGGGCTCGGGGACCTCGGCCAGCTCGATGCCGACCGCGATGTTGTACGCCGAGGACGTGGCGTCGGAGCGGCTGGTGATCCAGTGGCGGAGCTGGCTGTGGGACGCCGGGACCCTCTCGGCCGACGGCGTGGGTTCGAGGCGGGCGACCCGGCACGAGGAGTGGTCGCAGTCCCGGATGACCGCGGCCTGGGCCCGGATCGTGGGGTGCGCGAAGACCGTGAGCACGTCCAGCCGGCCGCACAGCCCCGCCGCCGCACGGGTGGCCACCCGCGCGGCGTCCAGCGAGGTGGCTCCCCGGGCGATCAGATCGTCCTCGGGTCCCACCGCCGCCCCGTTCAGTACGTCCCGCCACAGGGCGGTGAGGGTGTCCTCGACGGAGGCGGACGGGGCGACCGGCAGGTGGTCCGTCGCCGGGCCGTCCGGAAGCGCCGTGTACGCCGCCGCCAGGGACTTGACGTCGACCTTGTCGTGCACGGTCCGGGGGAAGGCGGCCAGCACCCGGACCGCCTGGGGGACCATGGTGGACGGCAGGAACGCGCCCAGGTGCGCGCGGACTTCGTCCGGATCGGGCGGGGCGGCCGCGGCCTCGTGGGTCACCCAGGCCACCAGCCGTTCACCGCCCGCCTCCGCCGACGGGCCCCCGCCCACGGTGCGGACCAGGGCCTCGTCCACGGCGGGATGGCGGCGCAGCACGGCCTCGATCTCCGCGGGGGCGATCCGCTGCCCGCGGACCGACAGCTCGTCGTCGAGCCGCCCCAGGAACTCCAGGTTCCCGTCCGCGCGCCACCGGGCCCGGTCCCCGGTGCGGTAGAGCAGCTCCGGGCCCGCCACCGCGCGCCGTACGAAGCGTTCGCCGGTCAGACCGGGGTCGTTGAGATAGCCGGCGGCCAGGCAGCGGCCTGACACGAAGAGCTCACCCGGCACTCCGAGCGGAGTGAACCGTCCGTGGCGGTCGAGCACGGCGACACCCGTCCCCGGCATCGGACGGCCGACCGGCACGGGCTCGCCGACCGGTCCGGCCGAGCAGTCGAACGAGGTGACGTCGACACAGACCTCGGTCGCACCCCACCCGTTGAGCAGATGGGCGCCCCCGTGGCGGCCGACGGCCTTCTCGAACAGCTCCACCAGCCAGGGGTGCAGGGTCTCGGCACCGGCCAGCACCCACCGCAACGAGGTGACCGAGGAGGAGAGGCCCAGCGCGACCACATGCTCCAGCAGGCTGCGCAGCGGGGAGGGCACCAGGTCCACGACGGTGACCCGCTCACGCTCGATGGCCTCCAGCACCCGCGCCGGGTCACGCTCGTGACCGGTGGGCAGGAACCAGACCCGTCCCCCGACCGGCAGCAGACGGAACATCTCGCAGACGGCGGGGTCGAACGACAGCGCCGTCCGCCCCAGCGACACATCCTCCGGCCCGAGGCCGAGCCGGTCGATGAGCCACCGCTGACGGTTGACGAAGGACCGGTGGCGTACGAGGACGCCCTTCGGCTCGCCCTGGGAGCCGGAGGTGAACATGAGGTACGCGAGGTCGTCGCCGTGCAGCCGCGGGCGGTCTTCCTGCGGTTCGGCCGGTCCCAGGTCTTCGAGGACGACGGTGGGGTGGTCGGCCGTGAGCGCGGTGCGCCCGGCCCGGGTGGTGACGGCCAGCCGCGCCCCGGCCGCCGCCAGGAGCTGTTCCCGGCGGGCCTCCGGCAGGGTGGGGTCGAGCAGGAAGAACGCGCCGCCCGCGGTGAGCACACCGAGCGCCGCGGTGAGCACCGCGCAGGACCGCTCGGCGACGACGGCCACGACCTCCCCGCGCCCGACCCCGTGGGCCAGGAGGGCGGCGGCCACCCGGTCGGCGCGTTCCACGAGTTCCTCGTAGGTGAGGCGTTCCGCGGCGCAGGCCGCCGCGATCCGCTCCGGGTGGCGGCCGGCCGCCGCCCGGACCAGCTCATGGATCGTCGTCTCCGCCGGCACCGGGGACGGCTCGCCGGTGAGCCACTGCCGCTGGAGATCGGCCTCGGCGGGCGAGAGCACGGGGAGTTCGGCCAGCTCCTGGCCCGGGCGGGCGGTACCGGCGGCGAGCACACGGGCCACCGCCTCGTGCGGGCCGGCCGCGTACGGGTGCTCCAGGGTGAGCGTGGGCTCGGCGCCGTCGCGCACGGTGAGTTCGCAGCGCGCCACGGGCCCGGCGACCGCGCCGGATTCGGGGGCGTCGGCATCGGCGACCCGGACCGTCCAGCGACCCGCGACACGGGGCTGCGGCAGCCGGCCGGCGAGCGCGGCGCGCACCTGCGCGAAGGTGGCCGAGGGGGAGCAGTCCACGACGACGCCGTGCTCCGCCACGGCTCCGGACGCCGCGTCCGCCGGCTCGGCCGTGACGTCCACGACGAGCTGGTACCGGTCCTCGTACCGCGCGAGCACGATCACGGCGGCCGCGAGCATGTCGTCGGCGGAGGGACGGGCACCGTCACCGTCTCGGGCCGGGAGGGCGGGCCCGGAGTGCACCGGGCTCATACCTCGAAACCCTCCGCCTCGCCGTCCGGCGCCGAGGTGCCGGACAGCCGCTCGGACACGGTGGGCACCTCGGTGTGCGCACGGGTCGGCTTCGGCCCCCGCAGCGGCGGAGTCGTGCCCGACCGGTACCCCGACGGCCCGTGGTACTCGGAGACCTCGCCCGCCCAGTTGCGCAGGACGGCCCGCTCCGGTGACAGGCTGAGCAGGTAGTTCGGTCCGACCGGGATCTTCCCGCCGCCACCGGGGCTGTCGACCACATAGGTCGGGACCGCGAAGCCGCTGATGTGCCCCCGCAGACCCTCGATGATCTCGATGCCCTTGGTGACGCTCGTCCGGAAGTGCCCAGCGCCCCGCACCGAGTCGCACTGGTACAGGTAGTAGGGGCGTACCCGCATGCGGACGAGTTCGGTGCACAGCCGGCGCTGCACCTCGACGCTGTCGTTGATCCCCGCGAGCAGGACCGTCTGCGCGCCGAGGGGCACGCCGGCCCGGGAGAGACGCGAGCAGGCCCGCGCGAGTTCGGGGGTGAGTTCGTACGGGTGGTTGACGTGGATGTTCAGCCACACCGGGTGATTCGCCGCGAGGAGTTCACAGAACTCGTCGTCCACGACGAAGGGGTTGAAGACCGGGGCCCTGGTGCCCACCCGGATGATTTCGACGTGCGGAATCTTACGGAGTTCGGTGATGATTTCGGCGAGCCGGTTCCGCGCCATCGACAGCGGATCTCCGCCGGTGATGAGGACATCCCGCACCTGTGGCGAATCCCGGATATAGCGCAGTTGCTCCGCCCAGTCCGAGTGACTGTAGTTCTGCTTTCCGTCACCTACGAACCGGCTCCGTGTGCAGTACCGGCAGTAGGAGGTGCAGGAACTTGTGACGAGCATGACCAGACGGTCGGGGTATTTGTGAATGATGCCGCGCACCGGCTCGTGCTCGACCTCCGAGTTGGCATCGGGCAGCCGGCCGTCGAAGGCCTCCATTTCCCGTGAGCTGGGCACGACCTGGCGGCGCAGCGGGCAGTGCGGGTCGTCCCCGTCGATGAGGCTGAGGAAGTACGGGGTGATGTCCACACGGAACAGATCGTCCCCGCCGAGCGCCGCCTCCTCGTCCTCGGTCAGCTTGATGACCTCGCGCAACTGCGAGGGGCGCCGCAGCCGGTGGGTCATCTGCCATCGCGGATCGCTCCACTCGGCCTGGGGCACGTCCGCCCATCGCGGGTGACGAGCACTCTCTCCACTTTCTACGCCGATTGACACCTGAAACCTCCGGCTGCATCCAAGCGAGATTGCTGGAAAAGGAGACCGACGGATGATCGTCGCTGTCCTGAGTTCCACCAGAACACAGTCATGACGGTGATTCAAGAGTGGCCGAATTAGCCTTCAGATGGCCCGTCAGGCGCCTTTAAGGGAGCGTTTGGACAGCGTTTAGGGTGGGCTTTAGATGCCCCTTGGAACTCTGGTGTGCGGCTGCGCTGATCTGGTAGACCGTTCCTGCCCGTTGTTTTTCTCTTCGGCCGGACCGGTGCGCGGCCCGGCTGTCTGGCCGGTCTCGATCAGAGGTGGAGTGATGTCTGGGAGTACCGAGGAATTGTTCACCTGGAATCCGCGCTCAGGCGGCCTTGACCATGTCGGGATCGAAGATGACAGCCTGCGGGACGGATTACAGGGTGCTTTTGTGCACCACCCGCCCGTCGACGTGAAGAAAACGCTTGTCGAGTCCTCCGCGGCGATCGGGGTCGAGGCGGCCATGCTCGGATTTCCTTCGAGTTCGCCGGACGCCCGTGCGGAGGCCGCCGAGCTCGTCGAGCACCTCGACCGCCGCGGCATCCCGATGGTTCCGCGCTTCCTGGCGCTGGCCGACCCGGCGAGCATCGCCGCGGTCACCGCCGTCAACCGCGGCACCGACCGGGACGTGTGGGCCGACTTCTTCGTCGGGTGCAGCCCGCTGCGGCGGCGCATCGAGGGCTGGACCCTGGAGAGCGTGCTCGACCGCATCGCGGACGCCGGGTCGGCGGCCCGTGAGGAGGGCACCAGGTTCGGCGTCAGCCTGGAGGACGCCACACGCACCCCGCCCGGGGAACTCGAGCAGATGGTGCACACGGCGGTCGGTGTCGGGGCGGAGGTACTCACCGTCTGCGACACCGTCGGGGAGTCGACACCCGAGGGCGCCGCACACATCGTGCGGACGGTGCGGGCGGCCGCACAGCAGGCGGCGGACGCGCTGCCGCCCGCCGACCGCACCGCGGTGAAGATCTGGTGGCACGGCCACGACGACCGGGGGCTCGCGGTGGCGAACGCCCTCGCCGCCGCCGAGGCCGGGGCCGACACCCTCAGCGGCGCCTTCCTCGGCCTGGGGGAGCGGGCGGGGAACACCGCGCTCGAATCCGTCCTGATGTACCTCTACCAGGCAGGACATCAGGGCTACCGGATGGACCGGGTGTTCGCGCACTGCCGCCGGCTCGCCGAGGCGACCGGCACCCCGGTACGGCCCAACGCCCCCCTCATCGGCGACCAGGCCTTCGCCACCTGCACCGGGACCCATGTCGCGGCCCTGGTGAAGGCCCGGCGCTGGGGACGGGAGGCCGAGGACCTGGTGTTCTCCAGCGTGCCCGCCGCGGCGCTCGGACGCAGCCAGTCGATCATGGTCGGGCCGACGAGCGGCCGCGCCGCCGCCCGCGAGGCGCTCGCCTCGGTCGGGGCGCTGATCGACGACCGGAACGTCGACGCGGTACTGGCCCGCGCACGTTCGCGCGACCGCTGGCTGGAACCGTCGGAAATCCGTGAACTGCTCGACGTCGGAGGTACGCCGGCATGACCCCGCAGACCATGACCGCCAAGATCCTCGCGCGGGCCGCGGGCCGGGACCATGTGGTCGCCGGGGAGATCGTCGAGGTCGGCATCGACATGGCCTTCACCCACGACCCGGTGTGCGAGGGCCTCCGCCGCGAGTTCCGCGCCGCGTTCGGCCCGGACGCGACCGTGTGGGACCCCGGCCGGATCGCCCTCTTCGAGGACCACCTCGTGCCGGCCAAGGACGCCGAATCACGCCGGCTCGCCGCGGGCATGACGCAGTTCGCCACCGAGCAGGGCATCACCCACCACTACCCCTATGGCGAGAACTACGGCATCTGCCACGTGATGATGTGCGAGGAGGGACTCGTCCAGCCCGGGACCGTGGTGCTCGGCACCGACTCGCACTCGGTGACCTACGGCGCGTTCAACGCCTTCGGCACCGGCGTCGGCATGATCGACATGGTGAACGCCTTCTACACCGGCGATCTGTGGTTCCGGGTCCCGGAGACCATCGAGGTCCGCATCGAGGGCGAACTCCCGCCGGGCGTACTGGCGAAGGACGTGATCCTCACCCTGGTCGGCGACCTCGGCATGGGCGGTGCCTCGGGCCGCACGATCGAGTTCACCGGCTCCACGATCGACACGATGTCGGTCGAGGAGCGTATGACGCTGTGCAACATGGTCGTGGAGGCCGGCGCGGTCAACGGGATCATGTCGCTGTCGCCCGCCGCCGCCGACTACCTGGCCGCCCGGCCGCGCACCGTCGCGTACGAGCCGGTGACCAGCGACCCCGGTGCCCCGGTCGCCCGGCGCCTGGAGTACCGCGCCGAGAAGCTGCGCCCCGCCGTCGCCTACCCGCACCGGCCGGACAACGTGCACTCGATCGACGAGGCGATGGCCGACCGCATCGCGGTGGACCAGGTCTACATCGGGTCCTGCACCGGAGCGAAGTACGACGACATCGAGATAGCCGCCGCCGAACTCGCCGGCGGGCACGTGGCACCCGGAGTACGGCTCATGATCGTGCCGGCCACCATGGGGATCTACCGCCGGCTGGCCCTGTCCGGCACCATGGCCACGCTCCTCGCCGCCGGTGCCGTCGTCGAGTCGCCCGGATGCAAGGCGTGCTACGGCGCGCACGGCGGGGTCGTCGGGGACGGCGAGGTCTGCCTGTCCACCACCAACCGCAACTTCCGCGGGCGGATGGGCAACCCCAAGTCGTCCGTCTACCTGGCCTCCCCGATCGTGGCCGCGCGCAGTGCGCTCGCCGGCCGGATCACGGAGTAGCCGATGACACCCACAACGGAACCGACGGTACTCATCCTCCCCGGCGAAGGCATCGGACCGGAGGTCGTGGGCGCCGCCCGCCAGGTCCTCGAGCACGTCCTCGACCGCGCCGGACTGCCCGCCACGATCCGCGAGCACGCGGTGGGCCTCCCGGCGTACGAGCGCACCGGGCAGTGGCTGCCCGACCCGGTACGCGACGAACTCGACCAGGTCGCGGCGTCGCCGCACGGCGCGGTCCTGTTCGGCGCGACCGCGGACGAACCGATCGGCGAACTGCGCAGCCGCTACGACCTGTTCGCCAACCTCCGCCCGGCCCGCCCGCTGCGGGCGCTGGGCGAGGTCTCGCCGCTCCGGCCGGAGCGGCTCGCCGGTGTCGACCTGCTGCTCGTGCGCGAGCTCGTCTCGGACGTCTACTACGGGCGACGCCGGACGGGGTCCGACGCCGGACAGCGGTGGGCCGGACAGGAGATGTACTACCGGGAGGACGAGATCCGCCGCATCGTGCGGTGCGCCCTCCAGCACGCCGAGACACGGCGGCGCCGCCTGACCCTGGTGCACAAGGCGAACGCCATCCCCGACGTCTTCGGGCTGTGGCTGGACGTCCTCGCCGAGGAGGCGCCGGCCTACCCGAAGGTCGAGATCCGGGACATGTTCGCCGACACGATGGCGATGCAACTCGTCCTGCGGCCCGCCGACTTCGACGTCCTCGTGACCAGCAACCTGTTCGGCGACGTGCTCTCCGAGATCACCGGCGCGGTGTGCGGATCGCTGGGCCTGCTCCCGTCGGCGACCCTGAGCCCCACCGGGTTCGCGCTGTACGAGCCGGTCGGCGGCACGGCCCCCGACATCGCCGGCACCGGACGCGCCAACCCGCTCGGCACGATCGGCTCCGTGGAGCTGATGCTGCGCCACACCTTCGGCGCACCGCGATGGGCGGACTTCCTGGCCACCGCCGTCGAGCGGGCCGTCGAGACCCACCGCACCCCCGATATCGCCGGGCCGGGGAACCCGCCCTGCACCACCGACGAGATGGCCGCCGCGGTCCGTGACGCGTTCGACGCCGTGGTGGCGGAGGAGGCGACTGCGCGATGACCCCACCCACGCCCGGCGGACCGGGCGGACCCGCCGGCGACCCACCACAGGACTACGACGACGCGGTGCGCCGCGCCGACTACCGCGGGGTGTTCGGCCCGGAGACCACCTTCCTCGGACTGCCGCGATGTGACCAGAGCCCCGCGGGCTACGCCGGCGCCGATGTCGTGATCCTCGGCGCGCCCTTCGACGGCACCACCTCCCACCGGCCGGGAACCCGGTTCGGCCCCCAGGCCATCCGCCGCACCGACTACCTGCCGCATGTCCCCTACCGCCCCCATATGAGCCTCGGCATCGACCCGTTCAGCGAACTCAGGATCGTGGACGCCGGGGACGTGCCGACCCCTCCGGGGGAGACCGAGCGGGCCCACCAGCTCCTCGAACGCGCGGTGAGCGAGGTCGTCGCCGCCGGGGCCATCCCCTTCACCCTCGGTGGGGACCACAGCATCGCCTGGCCGACGATGCGCGGGATCGCCGGCCGGCGCGGCGCCGGAAGCTTCTCGGTGCTGCACTTCGACGCCCACGCCGACATCGGGGACACCAGCGACTTCGGAGCGAAGTACGGCCACGGCACCGTCATGCGCCGCCTCCTGGAGTCCGGCACCGTACCGGGGGACCAGTTCGTCCAGATGGGACTGCGCGGGTACTGGCCCGGACCACGCACGCTCCAATGGGCGGCCGGGCTCGGGGTCCGCTCGGTCACCATGTCCGAGCTGCGCTCCCGCGGCCTCGACGCCTGCCTGGACGAGGTCCTCGGACAACTCGGGGACACCCCCCTGTACCTGACGATCGACATCGACGTCGTCGACCCGGGCATGGCCCCGGCGACGGGGACGCCCGAACCGGGCGGGCTGACCAGCCGTGAACTGCTCGACGCCGTACGGATCTGCGCCCAGCGCACCGACCTCGTCGGCGCGGAGATCGTCGAGCTCTCGCCGCCCTACGACGGGCCGGGGGAGATCACGGCCTATCTCGCGAACCGGGTGGTGCTGGAAGTGCTGGCGGGGATGGCGTGGAAACGCCGCGCCACGTCAGCCGAGAAGGGAGGGATGCCGTCGTGATCATCAGTGGCCTCGCCTACGGGGTGGGGGACTTCGTGGACACCGACGTGATGAGTCCGGGCCGTTTCGAGCCCTACGAGGGGCCGGCGCAGCTCGCGCGGATCGCCCTGGTCGACTACCCGGCGAAGACGCCGTTCGTCGACCCGGAGACGGGCAGTTCGCCGTACACGGTGATCTTCGCCGGGACGGAGTTCGGCTGTGGCTCCAGCCGCGAGACCGCCCCGCAGGCGCTGCACCACGCCGGGGCCCGCGTGGTCATCGCCAGGTCCTTCGGCAACATCTTCTTCCGCAACTGCGTCAACATGGGCCTGCTGCTTCCCGTCGTCGTCGACCACGGCTTCGACGAGTCGATCACCGGTGCACCGGTCCGTGTCGATGTCTCCCGCCGGGTCGTGACCTGTGCGGACCGTGAGATGGAGTTCGCCGACCTCGGGGCCCTCCAGGGCATCGTCGACCGCGGCGGTCTCACCCCCTACACCCTCGACCGAGTCCGGGCCGGACAGGGAAGGCGCGTCCGATGACACCAACTCCGAACAGCCGCCGACCCGTTGCGCTGCGTCCCGACGTCGTGGCCGAGCCACTGATCGACCACTGGTACGCCTGGTCGCACCTGCTCTCGCCGGGCACGGCGGCGCGCAACATCGCCCGCCGCCAGCTGCCGATCATGACCTCGTACCTGGAGTCGCCGGCGGTCCACCAGCGGTCGTCCCGGACACCGGCGCTGGCCGGCGGCCCCTTCATGGACCTCGGAGCCGACCGCTCGGCGGACGTCGAGGCCCTGATCGAGACGACCCGGCGGCGCGCCGCGCGGCTGCTGGAATTCGACGGCGCGGTGGACGAGCTCCAGGAACTGCTCGCGAAGGCCGGTCCGGGCGTGCCGCTCGAAGGGCTCTACCCCCTCGTGCCGGAGCCCCTCAAGGGCTATGTGGAGCTGGTCTACGACCTCCAGGACAACGCCTCGTTCCGGCTGATCGAGGCGCTGCTGTACCGAAGTGACTACGCCTCGACCGACGGCCAGGCCCTCGCGCTGGAACCCCTCCGGGCCGACCGCCGCCCCTTCGCCCTCTCCACACCCCGTCTCGACACCGACGAGCGGACCGTGCTGCCGGTGCCCTTCCGCCACCCCGGCGTCGACGTCATGTTCTCGACCCTGCGCACCCCGCGGCCGTTCGGCGAGGTCGCCGAGGCCCTGGAACTCACCCCCGACGCGGCGGCGCGAGTGGCGCGCTACTTCACCGCGGCCGAGACCCCCGCGACGGCCGCGCGCAGGGAACACGTTCGGGAGCCGCGCATCCGCTACCTCGGACACGCCTGCGTCCTGGCCGAGAACGACCGGGGCGCGGTCCTGGTGGACCCGCTGCTGCCGCCCGCGTTCCCCGGCGCCGGCCCCCGCCTGGTCGACAGCGATCTGCCCGACTTCATCGACCACGTCCTCATCACGCACGGGCACCAGGACCACCTGGTACTGGAGTCGCTGCTGCGCCTGCGCACCCGGATCGGGACGATCGTCGTGCCCCGGTCGGACGCGGGGTCGCTCCAGGACCCGTCGCTGCGGCTGGCGCTGGAGGCCGCGGGCTTCCCCCGGGTCATCGAACTCGGCGAGCTGCAGCAGACCGACACGGCGATGGGCCGGATCACCGCCGTGCCCTTCTTCGGCGAGCACGGCGACCTCGCCATCGCCAAGTCCGCCTGGCTGCTGGAGTCCGACGGCAGGTCCGTGCTCTTCGCCGCCGACACCGCCACGGTGGACCCCGACGCGTATGCGCATGTGCGGCGGGCCATCGGCGAGGTGGATGTGCTCTTCCTGGGCATGGAGTGCGAAGGCGCCCCGCTGACCTGGCTCTACGGGCCGCTGTTCACTCAGGAGCCGGCGCGTGAGATGGCCGTGCGCCGGCGCCTGAACGGCAACGACGACCTCGGCGCCATGGCCCTCGCCGAGGCGCTGGGGTGCGGCCGGGCCTATGTGTACGCCATGGGACACGAGCCATGGGTCTGGTACCTGACGACGACCACCTTCGACGAGAACGCGGTACCGGTGCAGGCGGCCGAGCGGTTCGTGGCGGCCTGCCGCGCCCGGGGGATCGAGGCGCAGCGCCTGCACGGCTCCTGCGACCTGCCGTGGTGACGGGGCACCTCCGCACCGCCCCGCCGGTGTGACCCGCCGGTGAAACGGACCGTGCCCGGCGCGGATCACCGTCGGAACCGACCGGTGCAACGCATCCACAGAAAGGAGTGGTCGTGACTTCGCTCGAAACCTCTCTGGAGCCACAGGTGGCCGAACGGCTCATCCGTGGCCGGCGCGCGGTCCGTGCCTACCGACCCGACCCGGTCCCCGACGCGGTGATCGCCTCGGTGTTCGACCTGGCGGCCTCGGCCCCGTCACACTCCAACACCCAGCCGTGGTCCGTCGACGTCCTCAGCTCCGGCGCCCGCCAACGGCTCGGCGAGGCCCTGGTCCGGGCCGCCGAAGCGGGGAAACCGAGCCCCGACTTCCCGCTGCGCCCGTACACCGGGACGGCCGCGGAGCGCAGTCACGCGGCCGGCGCCCTCACCTACGAAGCGCTGGGCGTCGCCCGTGACGACCGTGCCGCACGGCGGCGGGCGTTCCTCGCGGGGCTGCGCTTCTACGGGGCGCCCCATGTCGCGCTGCTCTCGGTCCCCGCCAACGCCGACGAGCGCATGGCGGCCGACCTCGGCATCTACGCACAGACCCTGATGCTCGCCATGACGGCCCACGGCATCGCCAGCTGCCCGCAGGGCGTGCTCGGCTTCTACGCCGACGCCGTACGCACCGTCCTCGGCCCCTCCACCGACAAGCTGCTGTTCGGCATCTCCTTCGGCTACCCCGAGCCGGAGGCCGTGGCCACCATGCCGGCCGTCCCCCGCGCACCGCTCACCGAGACCACCCGGTTCCACGAGTGAACGGAGCCGGGTGACCGAGCGGCTGCCGGGCGCGCGGCACCGATGAAAGAATCGGCGCATGACCGCCGGAACCGGGGACTTCGAGTTGACCACGGACGAGCTGCGCGCCGTGGCGCGCTACGCCGCCGAGAGCGCTCAGGACGTCCTTCCGGTGTTCGAGGAGGCCCTTCCCGGCGATCCACGGCCGCGCGCGGCCGTGGACGCGGCCTGGGAGTTCGTGAACGGCGCACGAAGGACCACGCTGCAGCGCGTCACCTCGCTGGACGCCCACCGCGCCGCGAAGGAGGCGGACACCGAGGCCGCCTGTCTCGCGGCCCGCGCAGCCGGCGACGCCGCGGCCGCCGCCTACCTGCACCCGCTCGCCAAGGCCACCCAGGTGGGCCACATCCTGCGCGCGGCCGCCTGCGCGGCGCGCGTCGCCGAGCTGACCGCGGGCGACGCCCCCGGCGCCGGAGAAAGGGCCATTGAGCAGGCCCGGCAACGCGCCACGCCGCTCCTGAAGGACGTCCTGAGCCGCTATCCCGCCGCCCCGCACGGCAAGAGCCGCGTGGCCCACCTCATGAGCGCCTTGGACGCCGCCCTGCGCACGTCCGGCTGAGGAGGGCGATCGGCCGGCGTCCTTCGACGGTGAGGGGCGTGGTGCGGTGAGCCTGGGCCGTCCCGCCCGCGGTCGCCTCACGGGCCGGCGGGCGAGGCGTCCCGCGTGGCGAGAGTGAGCAGCACGGCCGCCGCGCTGAAGGCGAGGCCGACGAGGACGGTTCCGCTGAGATCGCCGGTGACGGTGATCGCCCGGCTTCCGATCGTGGTGGCCGCCGCGACGCCGAGGGTGATGGCCGAGGTGTGCACGGTGTTCACGAGAACGTCCGGCTCTCCGACGGCGATCACACGGTTCACCAGAAGAGGGTTCAAGGCGATGCCTGTCCCTCCAAGGAACACCGTCGCTGCCACGATCCACTGCGAGTCACCGGGCGTCAGCAGGAAAAGGAGCAGAGCGCCGAGCTGGACGACGACTCCTACGACCAGCCACCCTCGGGCGGCTCCTCCGGCAACGCGGCCGGCGAGGTGGTTGACGGCGAACGCCGCGCCACCGAAGCCGAACATCGTCAGGCTGACCTGGGGTGGGGTGAGACCGGCGCGCTGGAGCAGCGGGTCGATGAAGGTGAACGCCGTGAAGGCGCCACCGATGGTGAGAAAGCTGGTGAGGTACCTCAGCCACAGCTGTCCGTTGCGCAACGTGCCCAGAGACGCCGGGCGTTCATCGGGCCGCCCCGCCGCTTCGGGTACGGCGAGACGTACCGCGAGAGCCATGGCGGCCGCGGCCGCCGCCAGCACGACGAACGACGCTCGCCAGCCCACCGCCGTCGCCACCACGTGGCTCAGGGGGAGCCCCAACAGCGTTCCAGCCATCAGGCCGGTCAGAACACCGGCCGACATACGGGCCCGGCCGTGCTCGTCACCGAGGCGCATGCCCGTCGACAGGGCCATCCCGAAGGTCGCCCCGGACAACGCTCCGGTGAGCAGCCGCAGCGGGATGAGCAGGTGCTCTTCCGTCATGGTCCCGGTCAGCGCCTCGGCGACCGCGTAGCAGGCCATCACCAGAACCAGAGCGCTCCGGGGCCGGAACCGCCGGAGAGCCCATGCCACCACCGGCCCTCCGAAGCCCATGCCGAGCGAGTAGACCGTCACCAGGAGGCCCAGGTCCGCCACCGAGGCCCCCAGGTCGGCCGACATCGCGGTCAGCATGGCCGCGACCTGGAACTCGCTGCTGGTCACGACGAACAGCGCACCGGCGAGGACGATGACCACCAGCGTGGGTGAGGAAGTTCTTCGCATGCGCGGTAGCATCAACCTTCACACCAATATGAAGGTCAAGTCGGAAGGGCCCGACCACGGATGCGCATCGCTGACGCGGCCGCTCGCATCGGGGTGCCGGCGCACCGGCTGCGCCACTATGAGGCGGCGGAGCTGCTCGTACCCGACCGGAGCCCGGCCGGCTATCGCGACTACGACCCCGCCGACATCGACCGCGGCAAGCAGATCAAGGCGCTCCTCGACTCCGGCTTCACCGCCAAGGACATCGCCCTGATGCTGCCCTGCATGACCTCCGGCACGGACGACGACCGCCGTTGCTGCGAGGTCACCCGAGCCCGCCTGTCCGAACGCCTCGACGAGATCACCGAGCGGCGCATCCAACTCCAGCGCACCGAGCACGCTCTGACGGCCTGGCTCGACACCCCGGGACACAACGAGACCTCAACAGCCCCCTGAGCCACGACAACCGGGGTGCGCCGCACGGAAGTTCACCGAGCGGGCCGACGGCCACCGGGCACCGGCCCGGCCCGACCAGACCCTGTCCCCGGCAGCGACGCCTCTGCTTCGAGGCCGGGGAGGACCTGGACGAGGCCGGGGCCCGGCCGCTCGAACTACGGCTGCCGCGTCGGAGGATGCTCGCTGTTCTCCGCACGCGGCCCCGACGCCGGGACCCGTGCGCCGAGGGTGTCCTCGCCCTCCGCCGGCGCGCCGATGCTCGCGCGCAGGAGCGGCCCCGACACGACGGTGGTCACGACCGCCATCACGACCATCAGCGAGTAGAGGCCGGAATCCAGGAGCCCCAGGGAGAGGCCGACCGTCAGCAGCACCAGTTCGGTCAGGCCCCGCACGTTCATCAGCGTGGCGAGCCCCATGGACGACCGGTGGTCGAGGCGGGCGGCCCGTGCCGCGCCGTAGACGCCGAGGAGCTTCCCGCCGCTCGCGACCAGCAGGATCAGCACCAGCTCGCCGAGCGCGGCGGCATCGAGGTGCGAGAGATCCACCCGGAACCCGGCGACCACGAAGTAGATCGGCATGAGGAAGGACGCCAGCGGCTCGACGGAGGTCCCCAGCCCCTCCCGGAACCCCCCGGGCAGCCCGGTGCGGGGGACGACGAGGCCGAACAGGAAGGCTCCGAAGATCAGGTGCAGTCCCATCCACTCCGTCGCGGCGCCGGAGGCGAGCACGCCCGCCAGCACGAGCAGCACGACCGCCCGCTGCGGCAGCCGGCACACCACCCGGCTGCGCAGCAGCCGCGGGACCAGGAACACCATGGCCGCGGCATAGGGGAGGAGCAGGAGCAGGCGCCAGGAGTGCCCGTCCGTCCCGACGACGGCGACGACAACCGCGAGCACCGTCCAGGCGATCACATCGCCCACGGCCGCCAGCGCCAGTGCCAGCCCGCCGATCCGGCTGTTGAGCAGGCCGCGGTCGACGATGATCCGGGCGAGGACGGGGAAGGCGGTGACGGCCATGGCCGTGCCGAGGAAGACGACGAACACCGCGGGCCGCCGGCTCGGGTGAGCGTCGAGCAGCCAGAGCGCGAACAGCGCCCCGAGCCCGAACGGCACCACGAACGCCCCGATGCCCAGCCAGCCCATCGTGCCTGCCTGCCGGCGCACGACGCGCCGGTCGAACTCGAGCCCCACCAGGAACATGAACAACGCGACACCGACGTTCGCGAAGGCGCCGAGCAGCGGGCGGATGCCGGTCGGGAAGAGCGTGTCGGTGAGTTCGCCCCCGAACAGCGTCGGTCCGAGGAGCACACCGCCGATGATCTCCCCGACCACGGAGGGCTGGCCCAGGCGGCGGGCGAGCCCCGCCATCGCCTGGCAGACGAGGACGAGCACGGCGAGAGCGAGCAGCAGCGAGCTGGCGTCCGGGGCGCTCATCGCGCCACCACAACGGTGCAGAGGGAAAAGAACATCACGGTCTCTCTTTCCTTTCTCGGCAATTCCTGGTGGCTGGTGTGCCGGTGACCGGTGGCTGGCGCCGGTGGCCCCGGAAATGTCGCCCGCGCCGGACTAATCGACCGAACTGGGCTGACGGCGCAGCTCTCCCGCCGACCGCAGGCTGCTGACGCGCGAGGCCACGGCGCTCGCGATGACGCGCTTGGCCCGGCCGACGTCATCGGACAGGACGATGTCCTGAACCGTCCGCAGGTCTCCGCCCGGATTGATACCGACCTCGTCGGAAAGGACCTGACAGGCTCGGTGGAAAACCCTGAGGGACTGGGCGCGATGGCGTGACAGGAAGAACGCCAGCATCAGCTGCTGATACAGGATCTCGTTCAGCGGATACCGCGTCAGATGGAGGGAGAGAAAGTCGATCACCTCGTGGCACAGACCGGCGCTGAGCTGTGACCAGGCGGTCAGCTCGACGCAGTCCGCGCGTGACTGCTGCACCCACGAGTCGAAGCTGCCGAGGATCGGCCCCGAGTAGGCCCCGCCGAGCAGCGTGCCACGGCAGAGCGAGAGCCCGGCTTTCCAGTCGCGTGCCGCCGATTTGTAGTCGCCGTTCACCATGTTGCGGTGGCCGTCGATCCGGTGACGATGGAACGACTGGAGATCCAGCTGCTCGCCGTGGAGACGCATGAGATATCCCGGGAATTGGCTCCATATCACGTCGCTCTGTGAGGTGTCGCCGAGTTGTTGGCGCAGCTTGGAGATGTGTACGTAAATCGCGTCGCGCGCCCGCTGCGGCGGCTGGGCCCATACCTCACCGATTAGATCGTCGACGGTGACGATGTGCCCCGCCTTCACGAGAAGAGTGGCCAGAATGATCGCCAGGTTCCGGGAGCGCATGGAGCGCGGTTCGCCGTCGACGACCAGGTGGAGCGGCCCGAGAATTGCATAGTGCACGGAACTGGACCCTTCACATGGCATGCCTCATGGGCATGCGAATTCGGCATTGAAGAGGTGTGTGGGGGAGCGGCGTCAGTGACGAAGGGCCGGTCTGGGCAATGCCGTGAGGAGTGCCGCGGGAAGCGGACAGCGGCAGCGGCCGCCGACTCCGCCTCGCGAGGCAAGGGAGGCTGCCGGCACACCGGGTGGGTACAACCAACTCGCCATGTCTGAACGGGAGTTACGAGTCGACCCCGCAACTTTGTCTCGAACAACTCCCCAGGAAAGGGGAGTTGGAGGTGGCGCATACCATCCGGAGCCTCTAGGTGTGGCCATGGAGGCGGAGTTCGAGAGGGTGCTCACCCCGGAGTGCTGACCGCCCGGCACCGTCCCCGCAGAGGTCTCACCGAGTGCTCCGTCGCGCATCGGACCGCTACTCCTTCCCGTCGCCAGGCTGTCTTGGTGAAGGTCGGCCCGGCGGTCACCGTGAAGGCGCCACCGGGGGCCCCGACCCCGCCCTCCCCGTTCAGGTGGTTTCCGATGACGGGCATCCTGCGGCATGCCCCTTGCGGCGGTCTGGTCGGGACGCTGCCTGATTCCTGCCGTTCGCTGCGGCGATTTTTGGCCATCCTTGCCGAAACCCCTGCGGACTCCTTGCCGTTCGCTTGCCGCCGGTGAGGATGATCTTGGAACGCTTCGTCCTCTATGCAAGGCTCCGCTTCGGTAGGGCGCCGGCCGCCCGGCGCCACCCCACCTGCCGGCACGATTGCGCGTGCGAGAACGATTGGGAGCGATATGCCTTCATCCCTGACGCCGAATTCGCCCCCGACCACTCCGGCCCCCGAGTCCGGGCCGCACGGGACATCCCTCCTGCTGAGTGTTCTGGGTCCCATGTCGGCGCACCACGACGGCAGCGACCTCCCACTCGGTCCGCCACGCCGCAGGGCCCTGCTCGCGTTGCTTCTCATACGCCTGGGGCGTGTGGTGCCCACGGAACTGCTCATCGAGGAGCTGTGGGGCGAGGAGCCCCCGCGTCAGGCCGTCGCCACGCTCCAGAGCCACGTCTCCCACCTGCGCCGCGCGCTCCAGCCCGCCTCCGGGCCCGGCCGCCCCACCGTGCTGCGCCACCGCGCGCCCGGCTATGTCCTGGAACTCGCCCCCGAACAGATCGACACCTGCCGCTTCGAGCGCCTGATCGCCGACGGGCGGCGGCTGCTGGAGCGCCGCGAACCACGCGCCGCGCGCGACCGGTTCACGGCGGCCCTCTCCCTGTGGCGGGGCTCGCCCTACGCGGAGTTCGACGCCCATCCCCCGCTCAGCGACGAG
This sequence comes from Streptomyces sp. NPDC001219, assembly GCF_053597915.1. Taxonomy (NCBI): domain Bacteria; kingdom Bacillati; phylum Actinomycetota; class Actinomycetes; order Kitasatosporales; family Streptomycetaceae; genus Streptomyces; species Streptomyces sp. NPDC001219. The sequence goes on from NZ_JBSFJF010000006.1 coordinate 145,917, forward strand.
AGTTCACGACTCGAAGACGTCCGGCTCACCGCCGTGGAGTCCTGCGCGGAGGCCCGGCTCACCCTCGGCGAGGCCCAGGAGGTCGCCGCCGACCTCGACCGCGAGGCCCGCCTCCACCCCGCGCGCGAACGCCTGGTCGGCCACCTGATGACGGCGCTCTCCCGGCTCGGGCGACAGGCCGAGGCGCTCGAAGCGTACGAACGCACCCGCGCCCACCTGGACGAGGAGTTCGGCGTGGGCACCGCCGCCGAACTCCGCAGGGTCAGGACCGCGATCCTGCGCCAGGAACCAGGGGTGGGCGGGCCCACCACGGGCCCACGCCCCGGTCTCCCCGAGCCCGCCGGGCCCACGCCGGGAGCCACGGCGACCGGAGCCGCCCCGGCGGACGAGGGCGTATGGGCACGAGGGGCGGAGGCACGACTGCCGCACACGGCGCAGGCGTCCCAGCCGCCCGCGGCGGCCGAGGCGTCCGGCCGGACCGGCAGGGCGCCGGCCGGGTCCTTCGCCCCGCACGGCGACGATGTCGTACTCCAGGACGGCACGCCGCCCGCGAGTCCGGGGAGAGTCGGACGCACGGCCACGGACCGGGCGGGAGCGGACGGTCCCCTGCCCGGACGGGGACCCGCGCACCCGCCGGTGCCGACGGCCACGGACCCGTGGCCGGCCCCCGCGAACTCCCGCTCGGTCAGCGCGGATTCGGGGTACGCCGGGCGTCCCGGGCAGGAAGCGAAGGCCCGCGAGCACGGCACCGGCACCGAGACCATACGGCCGGTGTGCGGCGGGCCGGGCGCCCAGTCACCGTTCACCGGCCGCAGCGCGGAGTTACAGCGCCTGACCGCCGCGGCGGCGGGCGCGCTCGCCGGTCTCGGACATGTGGCGGGCGTCCTCGGCCCCGCCGGCGTCGGCAAGACCCGTCTGCTGCTCGAACTCGTCCCCCGGCTCGGAGCCGCCCGCGCCGGCCAGAACGGTGCCGGCCACAACGCTGCCGGTCAGGCCGATGCCGGCCTGGAGGTGATCTGGAGCCACTGCTTCCTGGGCGAGGGCGTACCGCCCTACTGGCTCTGGACCCAGATCCTCAGACGGCTGTCCACCACCCGCCCGGAGGAGTTCCGCGAGGTGGCGCAGCCGTTCGGCGCCCTGCTCGCCCCGCTGCTGCCCGAGCGCGCGGCCCGGCCCAGCGCACCGGCCCCGGAATCCGACTGGGGCCGCGCCCGGTTCCTCACCCACGACGCGGTCTGCGAGGTCCTGCTCGCCCTCGCCGCCCGGCGCCCGCTGGTCCTGCTCATGGAGGACCTGCACTGGGCCGACACCGCCTCCCTGGACCTCCTCAGACTGCTGAGCACCCGCAGCCAGGGACACCCGCTCTGCATCGTGCTGACCGCCCGCGAGTACGAGGCCGAGTCCGACGCGACCCTGCGCCGCATGCTCTCCGAGGTCCTGCGCGGCCCCAGGACCGAGACCCTGCGGCTCGGCGGCCTCTCCCGGCACGCCGTCGCCGCCCTCGTCGTCGCCCAGGCCGGCCCCGGCGTCGACGCGAGGGTCGTCGAGGTGCTGCACCGGCGCAGTGAGGGCAACCCGTACTTCGTCATGCAGCTGCTCTCCCTCCTGGGCGATGCGCGCAGCCTGCGCCGGCCCGACGCGGTGGACGTACTCCTGACCCGCGTCCCGACGGGCGTCCGCGAGGCGCTGCACCAGCGGTTCGCCACACTGCCCGACCCGGTACTGCGCGTGCTGCGGCTGTGCGCGGTCATCGGCACCGAGGTCGACACCGATCTGCTGCAGCGCACCGCCACCGAGGACGAACCGGTCGCCACGGCACTGGAGTCGGCGATCCGGGCCGGGCTGCTCGGCGAGGACCCGCACCACCCGGAGCGGCTCCACTTCACCCACGCCCTGGTCCAGGAGACCCTGATCGACGACCTTCCCCGCGAGGACCGCCAGCGGCTGCACGCGAGGGTCGCCGAGGGGATATCCGCCCGCAGGCTGGGGCAGGTGAACGACGAGGAGATCGAGCGGGTCGCCCACCACGCCTGGCACGCCAAGACGGCACTGCCGACCGCCGAGACACTGCCCCTGCTGCTGCGCGCCGCCGAGCAGGCCGAGCAGCAACTCGCCTACGAACAAGTGGAGACCTGGCTGCGCCGCGCGGTCCACCTGATCGGCATGCTGCCGCCCGGCGACCCCTCCGCCGCCTCCCTGAACCAGCGGCTGCACGTCCAGCTCGGCCAGGTGCTGGCCACCACCCGGGGCTACGGCCATGCCGAGGCCGAGACGGCACTCGCCCGCGGATGGGCCCTCAGCGCGGCCACCGGTTCCCCCGAGGACCCGTCGGTGCTCTGGGCCCTGTGCGCGGCGTACATCGTCACCGGCCGCTACGACGCCTCACGCCAGTTCTCGGGCCTGCTCCGCGACCTCGCCGACCGGTCCGGCCAGCCGGTGGCGGTGCTCGGCGCCGCCTACGGCGAGGGCATCGTCCTGCACGTACGCGGCCAGCTGCGGCAGGCGCTCGCCGAGCTGGAGCACGGCGTCGCGATGGCGGACGGGTATGCCAGCGAGGGCCACGCCCTGGCCCGCACCTTCCAGCACGACCCGCGCGTCTCCTGCCGCTCCTACGACACCTTCACCCACTGGCTCATGGGCGACCGCACCGCCGCCGCGGCACGCCGTCGCGAGTTGCTGCGCCTGACCGAGTACGACAGCAGGCCCTCCGACCGTTCCTTCGCCCTCTACGTGGACGCGGTCGTGGCGGCCTGGGAGGGCGATGCCCGCCGGGCCCGCTCCTCCGGCGCCGAGGGGGTCCGCCTGGCGCACGAACACGGCCTGCTCTACTGGAAGGCGATGCTCGGCGTCCTGGAGGGCTGGGGCCTGACCCATTCCGGCCAGGAGGACGGCCTCACCCTGATGTACTCCTCCCTCGCCGAACTCCGCGCCTCCAGAACCCACTTGCGCCGCCCCCTCCACCTGGGCCTCCTCGGCCAGGCCCAGCACCGCGCCGGACGGACCGAGGACGCGAAGACCACCTTCCGATCCCTCCTCGCAGCCGTCGGCCAGAGCGACGAACACGTCTACCTCCACCCGGAACTCCCCGCCACCCGCCTCCTCCACGACCTCCTGGGCCGTGGCGCCGCGGAGGCGGTGGAGGCCGGCTGAGGGACACGAACCCCTAGGTGCCCACGGGCCCGGGGGCGCTGACACGGCCGGACGCCCCGCCGCCCGCCACCGGCGCGCCCTCGCCCTCCACTGCCCCGCCCCCTCGCTCCCTCCCCTACGTCACAACTGCGTAATACAGCTATCCACGCTGAACGCACGGGGCACCCCCGATATCTCCTCTCACACAACGACGTGAGGAGTTCGTCCATGCTTCGCAAGCGCTTAGGCCTGATCGCCGCGCCGATCGCGGCCGCCACCCTGACCCTGACGGTGGCCGGCTCTCCGGCCAGTGCGGCCTCGGACGGCGCGGGACGGTCCGGCAAGGCCGCCAAGACGACGTCCGTGTGCCTGGCCGACGCCACGACGCTGGTCGGTGACCTCGACGGTGACCGCCACCCGGACAAGATCAGCAACCCCGGGCTCACCGGCACCAAGATGACGATCCGGTGGGGCACCGCGAACGGCTCGTTCGGCAAGCCGTACCCCGTCCGCACCCTTCTCGGCGCGAAGAAGGGGGAGGTCGCCTCCGCCGCGGTCGCCGACTTCCAGAACGACGGCACCCTGGACATGGTCGTCAATCTCGTCACACCGGCCGACGGCGACGACCCCGCGACGGCACGCGTCGCGCAATACCGCCCCGGCCCCCTCAAGCGGTCGAACCTGGGCTCCGCCCACGCCCGGCACTCCGACATCGGCGACCGCGGCGAGGCGCAGCAGCTCCGGATCGCCAACTACGGCGGCGACGCCTACCCGGACCTCGCGATCCTCAACAACTCCGGTGACGGAGGCCTGGACCGGGACGTGCGCCTGTCGAAGCCGGGCACGGGCCCCGGGAACTACAGCTACGAACTCCAGGTGAAGTACGGCGAGTTCGGCACCACCCCCGAGCCCCCCGCCATGCCCGGCGACGGCTGGAAGCACTTCTACAAGCCCTGCTCCTGACCCGAACCGGACCCGGCCGCCCCCTCCGGTAGCCCGCGCCCCGACCCGACCGACCCGAAACGAAAGGCGCCTGACGGGCATGAGCCTGTTGGGCGCCTTTCCCTGTCCGCAGGCCCCCACCGGTGCGCCCGGCCTTGCCCCGCCACGGCACCGTGCGCCCGGCGTTGCCCCGCCTGCCGAGTGGCGGGCGTGAGTGCCGGGCGGGGGTGTCGGGCGTGGCACCCACACTCCCGCGCGGAAAGGCGGGACGATCACCGCGGCGGGCGTGGTGCGTGCTGCGCCCGCCGGCCGGCTCTCTCACCGGCCGGTGTTCCCGCGCCGCGGGCCGGGGCGCACACGGCCCGGCCCGTGGGAAGAGGCCACTGCCTCCACAGGGAGATCCGGGAGATCCGGAACATCCTCACCTGGTTCAAGTGGCTCAAGACCTGGTCCAAGGGCACCGCTCCCCGTGTGCCGGTCACGGCTGACGGAAGCGAAGGAGACCACGTATGGCAGGTCAGTGGAGCCGGCGCCGGGACGCCGTCGTCATCGGGGGTGGGCTTGCCGGTCTGGCCTGCGCGCTCGACCTCAGCCGTGCGGGCCTGCTCGTGGAACTGTGTGAAGCGGGCGACGAGGTCGGTGGCCGTATGCGGACGGACCGCCGGGACGGCTTCGTTCTGGATCGTGGTTTCCAGGTGTTCAACACCGCCTATCCGCAGGTGAAGCGCCGCCTGCCGCTGCGGGAACTGCGACTGCGGCCGTTCACCCCCGGCGTGCTGGCCCACACCCCGTCGGGCGTCGCACGGATCACGGACCCCACCCGGCGGCCACGCGAGGCGGGCAGCCTCCTGCCCGGTCGCGTCCTGGGCGCACGAGACCTCGCGGCCCTGGCCGCCCTGACCGCCCGGGACATGCTGGCCCCTGCCGCCCTTCTCAAGCGTGGCGGGGACCGCAGCACCGCTGACGCGCTCGCCGGAAGCGGCCTGTCCGCCAAAGCGGTGGACGAAGTGCTGCGGCCCTTCCTCGCCGGCGTGTTCCTGGAGAAGGAACTGGAGACATCGGCCCGGTTCTTCCATCTGGTGTGGCGCAGCATGGCCCGCGGCACGCTCTGCCTGCCCGCGCAGGGCATCGGCAGCGTGCCACGCCTCCTCGCCGGCCGGCTGCCCGCGGGCACCGTACGGCTTGAGTCCCCTGTCGCGGCCGTCACCGATGAAGGAGTGCTGCTGGACGGCACCGAACGCCCGGCCGAGGTGGTGGTCGTCGCCACGGACGCCGCCACGGCCTCCGGGTTGCTTCCCGGCCTGCCCGTGCCACCCGGGCGGACCGTCACCACCTACTACCACGCGGCCGAGACCTCGCCCCTGCGGGAACCGACCCTCGTGGTCGACAGCACCCTGGCCGTGCTCAACACCTGCGTGCTCACCGAGGTCACCACGACTTACGCACCTCCCGGCACCGCCCTGGTGTCGACCTCCGTCCTCGGCGGTGACCCGCCGGGCGCCGAGACCGCGGTGCGTCGGCGCCTGGCGGAGCTGTACGGCACGGACACCGCGCCCTGGCAGCTCGTGGCGACGTACACCGTCGAGCAAGCGCTGCCCGTGATGCGCCCGCCGTGGCCGACCAGCCGCAGCACCCGCTTCAGGAAGGGACGGTATGTCTGCGGTGACCACCGGGCGACCGGCTCGGTGCAGGGCGCTCTGGCCTCGGGCAGCCGGGCGGCCCGGGAGGTCCTGGCAGACCTCCGCGGCAGCTGAGACCGTCGCCCGTGCCCGGCACGGACAGCCTGGGAGACGCAGGTTGCCCGCCCCGCCCCGCCCCGCCCCGCAACGAGACGAGACGACGGGACAACGGGGCAACCGCCGCAGAGTTCCACCCGCGGCGATCCCGCCCACCGCCGCCGCGACAGCCCGGACGGAACGGAGGAACCCCGCATGCACTGGCTCTTCGGCGACCAGCTCGGACCGCACTTCCTGCGGCCCTCGCAGGACAGTGGTCCCACACGCGAGGAACCGTTGCTGATGATCGAGGCCCGGTCGGTCTTCCGGCGCCGGCGTTTCCACCGTGCCAAGGCACACTTGGTGCTCTCCGCCATGCGCCACCGGGCGGCCGAACTCGGTGACCGGGTCACCTACGTCCGCGCGGACACCTACCGGGAGGCGCTGGAACGGGTGGTGGGCGGCGGCGAGCGGCTGACCGTGCACCATCCGACCTCCTACGCCGCAGTGAAGCTCGTGCGCTCCCTGCCACAGGTCACCATGGGCCCCGCGCGTGGATTCCTGGTGCCCATGGACGACTTCGCCGCATGGGCGGACGGGCGCGGCGGCGAGCGGCTGCGCCAGGAGGATTTCTACCGGTGGGTGCGACGCTGCCATGACCTGCTGATGGACGGTGACGCGCCGGCCGGCGGCCGGTGGAACTACGACCACGACAACCGGGAGCCCCCGCCGCGCACACCTTCCCTGCCGGTTCCCGCCCCCTACTGGCCGCGTGAGGACGAGATCGACGAAGAGGTCCGGCGCGACCTCGACCGCTGGGAGAGGGAGGGTGAGGTGTCCTTCGTCGGACGGGATGGACCGCGCCTCTTCCCGGCAACCCGAGCCGAGGCACGAAGAGCCCTGCGCCGCTTCCTCGCCCACCGGCTTGCCACATTCGGCCCGTACGAGGACGCGATGCTCGCCGCCGACCCCGTCATGAGCCACAGCCTGCTGTCCGCCGCGCTCAACCTCGGCCTGCTCGATCCCGCCGAGTGCGTCGAACAGGCCGAAGCGGCGTGGCGCGCGGGCCGGGCACCCCTGAACAGCGTCGAGGGCTTCGTCCGGCAGATCGCCGGCTGGCGCGAGTACGTATGGCAGCTCTACTGGTATTTCGGCGAGGAGTACCGGCACTCGAACGCGCTGCGGCACACCGCCCCGCTGCCCGCCTGGTGGAACGACCTGGACGCGGACGGCGTCCGCGCACGCTGCCTCAGGACCGTGCTGGCCCAGGTACGCGACTCCGGATGGACCCACCACATCCCCCGGCTGATGATCCTCGGCAGCTACGCCCTCCAGCACGGCTGGGAGCCGGCCGCCGTCACGGACTGGTTCCACCGCTGCTTCGTCGACGGCTACGACTGGGTGATGGTCCCCAACGTCATCGGCATGTCCCAATACGCCGACGGCGGCCGCATGACCACCAAGCCCTACACCTCCGGCGGCGCCTACGTGAACCGCATGAGCGACCTGTGCGGCCCCTGCCCCTACCGTCCAGGTGACCGCACCGGCCCACACGCCTGCCCCTACACCGCGGCCTACTGGGCCTTCCTCGACCGCCACCGCCCCAGACTGGAACACAACCACCGCACCGCCCGCGCCGTACACGGCCTGGACCGCCTCACCGACCTCTCCGAACTCCGCCGCCAGGAACGAGCACGCGGCGACGGGCCACCGTGAGGGGAACGTCCGACGGGCCGACGGCGGTCCGCTGCAAGCCTCCACGCGAACAGGACAACTCCTCAACCGGGACCTCCTCACAACTCGGGACAAGGCGTACGGATGTCGACGGTGTCCCATTCGGTGCGAGTGCCGGTGGCGGCATCCAGCGCTGTGGCGACGAGGTACTCGGCGAGAATGCCACGCATCGTGTTGTTGGCCAGGTCCGAGCACGCCCAGCTCCAGAACTCGCCGAGCCTGCCGACTATGTCGCCCCGGGCCCGCAGGGGCTCACTGCCGCTGAGGCGGCTGACGGACAACGGACCAAGACCGGGGGTGCTCATCGTGTCTCCTGACGCGGTTCTGCAGCGAGTGACACCCAGCCTGACAGCAGCCACTGACAACGGAGTTCGGCTCACCACGGGACCTGGGCCCGTGCGGCCCCACGGGGGCGCGGACCACCGCCGGTCGTCGCGCTCCCGGACCGTGTACGGCCGACGCCGGTACGGCCGGCGAGCCTGCCGTACCGGCGGCAATCCACCGGTCAGCGGGTGCGGTCGACCGGCCAGCTGGTCAGGGACTCCTGCTCACCACAGTGCTCGGTGTCCTTGTCGCCGCGGCACAGGAAGACCGAACCAGTGGTGGTGAAGGTGTAGTTGGCCAGGCTCAAGTCCACCGACTTCGTACCTTCACCGCACAGGGTCGCCCGCTTGACGGGCGGCGTGGGTACCAGGTCATAGGTCCACTGGGTCCACACCGAGTAGCAGTCCTTACCCGTGTTCTTGAAGTCGCCCTTGATGACGAGCTTGGAGAACGCGGAGCCGTCCTTGGGCTGCACCGACCTGGTACCGGATGCCGTGGCCGTGCCGTACGTGGCCTTCCACGGCACGACCGCATCCGCCGACGTGACTCCGGCAGCCGTCGCGGAGGACTGCCCAAGGGCAAGCAGGACAGCAGTGGAAGCCAGAACGGCGGCTCCCGACGTGAATATACGGCTCGATTTCACTGAATTTCCTTTCCGGAGTTGTACAGAGCGGCGATCGGCCGGCCGGCCAGGGAAGGGCAGAGCGCTCCACCGCTGTCGAAACCCGCCAGGACCTGCCGACGCCGAATTCGATGTGCTTCGGGTTACAGCGAAGGGTGGTCAATTCCCAGGTACTTGAGACCGGCGATCCAACTTCCAGTGAAGAGCCGGCCGTACCGATCACCATCGAGGCGGCAAGGGCCGCCTGCGCTCCTTGCTGAGCTACTCATAGTGGAATCCCCCGCCGTGACCCTGCACGCCGTCGCCCCCGTGGGCGAGCACAGTCGTTTCTAGCACGGGAAGCACGCGCTAAAGAAAGGCGTTACTCGTTAAAGAAAGGCGTTAATTGATGCCGGAACGGCGCGCGATGCCCGCGAGGTCACCTGCCTCCGCAATACCCTGCGCTCGGTGAGGCGAGGTGAGGCCTGACCGTGTCCGCGCCGTGGAGCCGTTGCACGCTCCGCGGCTGCCCCTGTGGATACTGATCACCATGGATACCGACTTTGATCCAGAGGCCCTGCGACCGAACGAAGCGCCCGCGCCGCACGCACTGCTCGCCCCGCTGACCGGGTTCCTGGGCACCTGGGTCGGCCGGGGCAGCGGCGAATACCCGACGCTTCCCGAGGAGTTCACGTACGCCCAGGAGGTCACCTTCAGTCACGATGGGCGTCCCTTTCTCCACTACGAGTCGCGCGCCTGGCTGCTCGATGCGGACGGCACCCCACTGCGGCCGTCGGCCCGGGAGAGCGGCTGGTGGCGGCTGCAGCCCGACGGTCGCGTGGAAGCCTTGATCACCCAGCCCACGGGCATTGCCGAGATCCTGGTCGGCCGTGCCGCCGACGGTGTGGCCGACCTCAGCACCCATGAGGTGGCCCTCACCCCCACCGCCAAGGAAGTCAACGCCACCCGCCGCCGCTACACCCTGACCGACGAAGGCACGCTCAGCTTCGTCCACGACCTCGCAGCGGTCGGCCAGCCGCTGCAACACCACCTCTCGGCACAGCTTCGACGCACGGCCAGAAGCTAGGTGTGGTGTTAACGGCCTTGTCCTGAGCGGGCCGAGCCGAGGACAGTTGAAGGGTGAGCGGCGGCTGATCTGGCTCCCCGCCGGCGGCCCGGATGGCGTGGCAAGCGCGCCTTGCGCTACACCCAGCCAGTGATGTTCGGGTCGCGCTCGATCAGCTCAGTGATGCCGGCCCGCTGCGCCCGTGCGATCCGGGCGTCATCGGCCTGCGCGCGCTCCTGGGCGGACTTCCCCCAGTTCGCGGGCTGCATGAACATCATGGCGTTGCTGCCAGGGACGACCATGACGCCGCCGAAGAGCGGATCACCGGCGAACCAAACGCCGCCGTCCTCGGCCCCCTTGGGCCAGCGCCGCACCGTCGTGGCGTTGATGGCCCGCATGCGAGGGGCGCCGTGTCGGCCGCGGCTGGAGATTTTGATCGTGTGAAGAGTGCCGAGGTACTTCCACTCGTCCCCGTTCCTGTCTCCCGCCTTCCTGTCCACGCGCGTTCGGTATTCGAGCGGATAGGCGTGCAGCACCCTCCTGCACACGTTCAAGCGCCGCCCATGGCCGACCCTGAGTGCCAGAAAGACGAGCACCCACATGCCGAACGGAATGGGCAGTACCAGGAAGAGGGTGTTCGGCGCACCCAGCGAGTTCAGCACCAACGGCAGCGCCATCAGAGAGAGGGCGAGGGCGAGGCGTCCGGCGACATGCCGCTTCAGCAGTTCGGCGTTGCGCTTCAGGACCTGCTCAACATCAGGTGCCTTTAGTTCAGTCATGGGCTCCATGAAACCCTCATCCGAAGACGCTCCTCGCCGCCGCAACGGCGGATGAGTGCGGCGCCGGCTTCCGGCCCCGCCCGCATCGGCCTCGTCGTCGGACGGGGATGGACCGGTGAAGCTCAGGGCGTGGGCGGCGCCGAGCTTCAACGCTCAGGAAGTCCTCCGCCATCTCCGCGGTGGATGTCACCAGTTGAATCACCACGCTCCCGACCCGCCGAAGCCCGTGACCACCACCGCACCCTGTCAGATGTCTCCCACGAGGGTCCCCGTTTCGTGGCCCCGCCCGCGTGCTGTTGAGCGCCCACGATGTCCCGCCCCGCCACGACACCAAGCCCCTCGAAAGAGAGGCGCCTGACCGGCAAAATGCCCAGCTCAGACGCCTCTCTTCGGGTGCTCAGAAGACAAGGCTCAGAAGAACCCCAGCTTCTTCGCCGAGTAGCTCACCAGCAGGTTCTTCGTCTGCTGGTAGTGATCCAGCATCATCTTGTGCGTCTCCCTGCCGATGCCGGACTGCTTGTAGCCGCCGAAGGCGGCGTGGGCCGGGTAGGCGTGGTAGCAGTTGGTCCAGACGCGGCCGGCCTGGATGGCGCGGCCCGCGCGGTAGGCGGTGGAGCCGTCGCGGGTCCAGACGCCGGCGCCGAGGCCGTAGAGGGTGTCGTTGGCGATGCCGATGGCGTCGTCGAAGTCGCTGAACGGGGCCACGGCCACCACGGGGCCGAAGATCTCCTCCTGGAAGACCCGCATCTCGTTGTTGCCCTCGAAGATGGTCGGGCGGACGTAGTAGCCGCCTTCCAACTCGCCGCCCGGTTCGGCGCGGGAGCCGCCGGTCAGGATGCGGGCACCCTCCTTCTGGCCGATGTCCAGGTAGGAGAGGATCTTCTCCAGCTGGTCGTTGGACGCCTGGGCGCCGATCATGGTGTCGGTGTCCAGCGGGTGGCCCTGGACGATCTTCTCCGTGCGGGCCACCCCGGCCTCCAGGAAGTCCTGGTAGTGCCCGCGCTGGATCAGCGCCCGGGACGGACAGGTGCATACCTCGCCCTGGTTGAGGGCGAACATGGTGAAGCCCTCCAGCGCCTTGTCGTGGAAGTCGTCCGCGGCGGAGGAGACGTCGTCGAAGAAGATGTTCGGGCTCTTGCCGCCCAGTTCGAGGGTCACCGGGCGCAGGTGCTCGGAGGCGTACTGCATGATCAGGCGGCCGGTGGTGGTCTCGCCGGTGAAGGCGACCTTGGCGACCCGGGGGCTGGAGGCCAGCGGTTTGCCGGCCTCGGCGCCGAAGCCGTTGACGATGTTGACCACGCCGGGCGGCAGCAGGTCCGCGATCAGGCTCATCCAGAAGTGCACCGAGGCGGGGGTCTGTTCGGCCGGCTTCAGGACCACCGCGTTGCCGGCGGCCAGGGCCGGGGCGAGCTTCCAGGTCGCCATGAGGATGGGGAAGTTCCAGGGGATGATCTGGGCGACGACGCCGAGCGGCTCGTGGAAGTGGTAGGCGACGGTGTCCTCGTCGATCTCCGAAAGGGAGCCCTCCTGCGCGCGGATGGCGCCCGCGAAGTAGCGGAAGTGGTCGATGGCGAGCGGGATGTCGGCCGCCAGGGCCTCCCGTACGGGCTTGCCGTTCTCCCAGCTCTCCGCGACCGCCAGGGCCTCCAGGTTCTGTTCCATCCGGTCGGCGATCTTGTTGAGCACGGCGGCGCGTTCGGCGGCGGCGGTGCGGGCCCAGCCGGGAGCGGCCGCGTGCGCCGCGTCCAGGGCGCGCTCGACGTCCTCGGCGGTGCCGCGGGCGACCTCCGTGAAGGGTGTGCCGTTGACCGGGGTCGGGTTCTCGAAGTACCGGCCCAGCGCGGGCGCCACGTACTCGCCGCCGATCCAGTGGTCGTAGCGGGGCAGATAGCTCATCACGGCCTCTGCGGAACCCGGGCTGGCGTAACGGGCCATGGTGCGGCCTCCCAATCGCTCTCGGCGCGGTGCCCGCCACTCCCGTGTGACGGGCGTTGAGCGCAGGCTAGAGCCGGGGAGGTTGCCGGAACGTTGCGACGCGGGTGGCGACCGGCGCGTCCACCGCACCGGCAGGGCCGCCGGTCAGGCCGTACGCCACGCGCAGCCGGTGCGTGGTGGCCAGCGGGGCACTGCGGGCGGGGGAGCGCTCCGGGAGGGCGTCCACCAGGGCCTCCCAGATCTCCAGGTCGTCCTCGCCCCAGGAGGTGCGCGACCACTCGCGCAGCAGACCGGGGTCGCGGGCGCCGAGCAGCGCCGACCGCAGCCGGTCCGCCAGCGCGCCGCGCAGCCGCTGCACACCGGGCGCCTCCGACGACGGCAGCAGCGGACCCCGGTAGACGTTCAGCGCGGCGCGCGCGTCGCCGGCCGTCAGTGCTTCCTCGACCGCGCCCAGATCGGTCTCGACGGGTCTGCTCAGCCGGTACGGACGGGAGTGCAGCAGGGTGCCGACCAGCTGCCGCAGCCGGGACAGCTCGGCCCGCAGCGTCACCGGGCGCATCTCGCGCTCGCCGTACAGCAGCACCGAGAGCTGATCGCCCGTCAGCCCCTCGGGGTGCCGGGCCAGCAGCATCATGATCTCGCTGTGCCGGCGGCCGAGCCGCAGCCGCTCGCCGTCCCGCACCAGCAATGCCTCGTCCCGGCCGAGCGCCGTCAGACACACCCCCGACTCCGGTACGCCCGAGGCGAGATGGGCCTCCGCGGCACGGGCGGTGGCCTGCACCAGCGCCAGGCTGTGCGGACTCGCCACATGATCGCCGCCGGTGAGGTCCACCGCGCCCAGCAGCCGGCCGGTCCGTGGGTCGTGCAGCGGGGCGGCAGCACAACTCCAGCGCTGCACCTGCCGGTTGTAGTGCTCGGCGGCGAAGATCTGTACGGCGTGGTCGGCGGCGAGGGCGGTGCCCGGGGCATTGGTGCCGGCGTGCCGTTCGTCCCAGCGGGCCCCGACGACGAAGTTCATCCGCTCGGCGTCGCGCCGCACCCCGCGGTGCCCCTCCACCCACAGCAGCCGGCCCTGCGGATCGCAGACGGCGAGCAGATGCGCGCCGTCCTGCGCGAAGCTGCCCAGCAGCTCCCGGAAGACCGGCATGGCGCGGGCCAGCGGATGTCCGTCCCGGTAGGCGCTCAGCGCGGCCTCGTCCAGTTCGATGGGCACGGCGCCGTCCGCGGCCGCGTGCGCGTCGGCGGAACGGCGCCAGGAGTCGGCGACCACCTGGCGGACCGGCGGCGCGACGGTCCCGTCGGCCAGGAACGCCGCATGGGCTCTGCGCACCGTGCGGGTGCGCTCCACCGGATCGGCTCCGGTCTCCATCGCCAGCCAAGGGTTGACCACGTGTCACCTCTTCGAAGCGGCTCCTGCCCTCTTACGGCCGATGGTGCTCGTACGGGACGGAGCCGTAAACCCCGCGTGACACGGCGGGGTGGTGCCGAGGGGTGCCGGCCGTCCACCCGGTACCGGCGCCGGACGGCGAACGGGCGGGCGGCCGCTGCCACCCGCCCGTCCGGCTCCCCGGCTCTCCGGCCGGGGACCGCTACCTGATGGCCTTGATCAGCTCACCGTTGGCGGTGTCGCCGCTCAGTTCCCAGAAGAAGGTGCCGCCCAGCCCCTGGGCGTCCTTGAAGGCCATCTTCGTGCCGATGGTCTCCGGGGTGTCATAGCTCCACCACTGGTCGCCGCACTTGGCGTAGGCGGTGCCGGCCACCTTGCCGGTGGCCGGGCAGCGGCTCTTGAGCACCTTGTAGTCGTCGATTCCGGCCTCGTACTTGCCCGGTGCCGCGCCGGTCGCCGTACCGCCTGGTGCGTCCTGGGTGACGCCCGACCAGCCGCGCCCGTAGAAGCCGAGGCCCAGCAGCAGCTTGTCCGCCGGTACGCCCAGGCCCTTGAGCTTGGCGAGGGTGTCGGTGCTGTTGAAGCCGGCCTTCGGGATGCCGCTGTACGACGTGAGCGGGGAGTGCGGCGCGGTCGGGCCCTTGGCGTCCCAGGCGCCGAAGTAGTCGTACGTCATCGGGTTGTACCAGTCGACGTACTGGGCCGCGCCCGCATAGTCGGCCGCGTCGATCTTGCCGCCGGCCGAGGCGTCCGCGGTGATCGCCGCGGTCACCAGATTGCTCCGGCCGAACGTCGACCGCAGCGCCCGCATCACCTTGGTGAAGGCATCCCGGCCGCTGGTGTCGCAGGTCAGACCGCAGGCGTTGGGGTACTCCCAGTCGATGTCGATACCGTCGAAGACATCCGCCCAGCGCTTGTCCTCGACGAGGTCGTAGCAGGACTGCGCGAAGGCCGCCGGGTTCCTGGCGGCCTCGCCGAAGCCGCCCGACCAGGTCCAGCCGCCGAACGACCAGATCACCTTGAGGTTCGGGTGCAGCTTCTTGAGCTTTCGCAGCTGGTTGAAGTTGCCGCGCAGCGCCCCGTTGTCCCAGGTGTCCGCCTTGCCGTCGACGCTCTGGCCGGCGGTGTACGCCTTGTCGTAGTCGGCGTAGGAGTCGCCGATGGCGCACTTGCCGCCCTGGACGTTGCCGAAGGCGTAGTTGATGTGGGTCAGCTTGGCCGCCGAGCCCGAGGTCTCGATGTTCTTGACGTGGTAATTGCGGTCGTAGACACCCCAGTTGGTGAAGTATCCGACGACCTTGCCGCCGGCCGCGGCGGGCGCCGTCCGGGCCGTGGCGTGCGGTGCGGTGGGGGCGTTGGCGGGGCTGGCGGCGGCCGGTCCGGCGAGCAGGGTGCCGGCCAGTGCCGCCGTACACAGCGCGGTGGCGGCGGCGATCACTCTGCGCGGTGAGCGCAGCCGGTGCGGTCTGAGCATGTCGTCTCCTCGGAGGGGGTGGGGGTGCCCGCACACTCCCGAACGCCCGCCCGCCAGGCGGATGACGGGGGTTTCCGCGGACATCCCCTGGGGGGGGGAGCCTGACCTGCGTCCGAATTGGCATGAACGCGTGAAACGTTGGAGGAGAAGGTAGAAGGACTAGACCAGTGAGTCAATGGTTCGGACCAATTTCCCCTACGGGCCGGTGCCGGGCCGGATCTTCGTGGTCCGTGATGATCAACCCGTGACGCGGGGCCGCCGATCGGGCATACTCCTAGCGCCACAGCCGCAGGTCATCGCCTTCCGAGACCCGGAACGCGATCATCGGCCTGGCACCACGGAAACCGGCGCCGCCGCCCACCCTGCGCGTGTCGCCGCAGCGCCCGACAGGGAGGAGAGCGCCGCCATGACCGAGTACGGCCCCCGGCCGGTGGACCGCAGGCTGCCCACCGAAGAAGCCCGTGACCTGCTGACGCTCGTACGCGAGCTCGCCGACCGCGAGATCCGGCCGACGGCCGCCGAGGAGGAGGACGCCGGACACTTCCCGCGCGCGACCTTCACCCTGCTGTCGGAAGCCGGCCTGCTGTCGCTGCCGTACGACGAGGAGTTCGGCGGTGGCGGCCAGCCCTACGAGGTGTACCTCCAGGTGCTGGAGGAGCTCGCCGCCGCCCGGCTCACCGTCGGCCTCGGCGTCAGCGTGCACACCCTCGCCTGCCACGCGCTCGCCGGATACGGCAGCAAGGAACAGCGCGCCGAACACCTTCCGGACATGCTCGGCGGCGGTCTCCTCGGCGCGTACTGCCTCTCCGAGCCCTCCTCGGGCTCCGACGCCGCCTCCCTCACCACCCGGGCCACCCGGGAGGGCGACACCTGGACGCTGGAGGGCACCAAGGCCTGGACCACCCACGGCGGCGTGGCCGACTTCTACACCGTGCTGGCCCGCACCGGCGGCAGCGGCGCCCATGGCATCACCGCCTTCCTGGTGCCGGGCGACGCCGACGGGCTGAGCGCCGCGGTGCCCGAGCGCAAGATGGGCATGAAGGGCTCCCCGACCGCCCAGCTGCACTTCGACGCGGTGCGCCTCCCCGACTCCCGCCGCCTCGGGGAGGAGGGGCAGGGCTTCGCCATCGCGCTGTCCGCCCTGGACTCCGGGCGCCTGGGCATCGCCGCCTGCGCCATCGGGGTTGCCCAGGCGGCGCTGGACGAGGCGCTCAGCTACACCGCCGAACGGCAGCAGTTCGGCCGCCCGATCGCCGACTTCCAGGGCCTGCGCTTCATGCTCGCCGACATGGCCACCCAGATCGAGGCGGGCCGCGCCCTCTACCTCACCGCCGCCCGGCTGCGGGACGCCGGTCTGCCGTTCTCCAAGGAGGCGGCGATGGCCAAGCTGTTCTGCACCGACACCGCGATGCGGGTGACCACCGACGCCGTCCAGCTCCTCGGCGGCTACGGCTACACCCTCGACTTCCCGGCCGAGCGCTATATGCGTGAGGCCAAGGTGCTGCAGATCGTCGAGGGCACCAACCAGATCCAGCGGATGGTCATCGCCCGCCATCTCGCGGGCCCCGAGAAGCGCTGAGCAGGCCGGGGTGGGCGGGGGAGTCCCGTCACGGCTCCCGGCCCACCCCGGGCTCCGGCCCACCCCGCGGCCTCCCGCCCGGCCGGGACAGGCGTTCAGCCCACCAGCCCTTGAGCCCCGTCGCCGTCCGGGTCTGGTCGTTCACGCATAGCTGACGTACCGTCAACTCCCGCCCGCGGGCGTCGATCCCGGGGTGTCGCCTGCCGACCGCGCGCCCAGGAGGAGACCGTGCCCGACCGCCCGATCGCGCTCGACGAGTACCCGATCCACCAGGTCCCGCTCTCCATGCGGCATGTCGCCACCGGCGACCGCAACGCCTACGACCGGTGCATCTTCCACGTCATGGACCACTCCGGCCGCGCCCTGCTGATCGCCGGCCTCGGTGTCTATCCCAACACCGGTGTCATCGACGCCTACGCCACCCTCCGCCTCGGCGACCGGCTGTATGCCGTACGGGCCTCCGACGCGCTCACCGACGACCGTCTCGCACTCACCGTCGGCCCGCTCGCCATCACCGTCGACGAGCCGCTCGCCCGCCTGCGGCTGACCTGCGCCGCGGACCCCGGCGACCCGGACGGCCTGTCCTACGACCTGACCTGGAACGCGGCGTTCCCCGCCACCTGGGAGCCGCACCACACCCAGTACCGCGGCGACCGGCTGATGCTGGAAGGCCGGCGGTTCGTCCAGGCGGGCACCTGCACCGGCAGCATCCGCGTCGCCGGCCAGGAGCTCGCCGTCACGGCGGGGGAGTGGACCGGCACCCGCGACCGCAGCTGGGGCGTCCGCCCGATACCCGGCGAGGACGGCGGACGGGCCGCGGAGGAGCTGCGGCCCGAGGGCTTCCACTGGGTCTGGTGCCCGGTGCGCTTCGACGACCGCTTCGTGATGGTCATCGTCCAGGAGGGCGCCGACGGCCACCGCACCCTGAACGAGGCCCTCATGGTCCACGACGACGGCCGCCAGGCCCAACTGGGCTGGCCGCACACCGACATCGGCTACCGCCCCGGCACCCGCCACCCCGAACACGCCGTCATCCACCTCACCGGCCCCGGCCGCAAGCCCCTGGAACTCACCGCCGAGATCCTCACCTCCTCGCCGCTGGCTCTCGGTGCCGGCTACCCTCCCGCGGACGACTGGCAGCACGGCACCTGGCGGGGCCGCGGCTGGACGGACCGCCGCAGCTACGACCTCACCGACCCGGCGGCCCACCCGCTCGCCGCCTACGGCGTCACCGACCACGCCGCCCGCTTCACCCTCGACGGCCGGACCGGCCACGGCATCTTCGAGCACGGCAGCTTCGGCCGTCACGACCCCAGCGGCTTCACCGGCCATGACTCCGTCGCGGGGGAGGCCGGCCGATGACGGCGCATCCGCCGCCCGCCGCCGGGGGAGCGCCCGCGGGCCGTCGCCCCCGCACCACCACCCGCGACCCCGAAGCCCTCACCCGCCGGCTCACCGCCTGGCTCGGCACCCGGCTGCCCGGCGCCCGCGCGGTCGCCGCGACCGTCCCGGACTCCAACGGCATGTCCAGCGAGACACTGCTCTTCGACATCGACCGGTCCCGGTGCCCGACGCCCGAGCCCCCGTCCACCGGGCTCGCGTCGTCCGAGCAGGACGGCATCCCCGTCTCCTGCGCACTGCGGCTCGCCGCCGACCCCGCCGCGTACACCGTCTTCCCGCGCTACGACATGGCCCGGCAGTACCGCACCATGCGCCTGGTCGCCGCCCACACCGACCTCCCGGTGCCCCGCACCCTGTGGCTGGAGGAGGACCCGGCGCACCTCGGAGCGCCGTTCTTCGTCATGGCCCGCGCCGACGGCCGCGTCCCACCGGACGTCATGCCCTATACGTACGAGGGGAATTGGCTCCACGACGCCACCGACGTCCAGCGTGACCACCTGGAGGCCGCCAGCGTCTCGGTGCTCGCCCGACTGCACGACCAAGTCCCGCCCGCCGCAGCCGAGTTCCTCGCCACCCCTGGCACCGGAAGCGCACTGCACCGGCACGTCGAGGCCCAACGTGCGTACTACTCCTGGGTCGTTGACGGGCGCCCGCGCTCACCGCTCATCGAGCGCGGCTTCGCCCGGCTGGCCGGCCTCTGGCCGTCGGACCCCGGCGAGACCGTTCTCACCTGGGGCGACGCCCGGATCGGCAATATCGTCTACGACGGCTTCGAACCGGCCGCCGTCCTCGACTGGGAGATGGCCGCCCTCGGCCCCCGCGAACTCGACCTGGGCTGGATGATCTCGCTCCACCGCTTCTTCCAGGACCTCACCGAGGCGAGCGGAATGCCGGGACTGCCCGGCCTGCTGAGCCGCGACCGCGTCGAGAGCCGCTATGCCGCGCTCACCGGGCACCGGCCCCGCGACATGGACTTCCACACCCTCTACGCGGCCCTGCGGCACGCCATCGTCATGCTGCGGGTGGCCTACCGCCAGGTCCACTTCGGCGAGGTGCCGGTCCCGGACGACGCCGATGCGCTGATCCTCCACCGGGACTCGCTGGAGGCGATGATCGAGGGCCGCTACTGGTGAGTGCGGCCTCTCGGAAGGACTTCCCGGTCTCTCAGGCGCCCGGACGCATCCGCGGCACCCGGGCCGGCCGGGTGCCGGGCCCGCCGATGTGCGAGAACGGCTGACGGCGCCAGTCCAGGCTCTCCGGGAGCGTCAGCAGCATCGCCGCGTCCTGCTCCTGGGCGTCCAGGGTGTCCTCGGACTCCGGGGCCTCGGACGCGGCCCGGCCGGAGCCCTGGCACACCGTCAGCCCGAACGGGTTCCACGGCGAGGCACACAGGGCGTGCTCCGGGAGCCTGTCCTCGTCCGCCAGCAGCGCGATCGACTGCAGGCAGTCCGGGCAGGTCACCCGGTAGATCTCATAGGTGTCGAAAGAGTCGTACGCGGAGTCGTCGCCGGAACTGTCGCCCTCCTGGGCGCCGATGTCCGCGGCTGCGGAGTCCTGCTTAAGGCGTCGCATGATGTCCATCCCCCTCGGGTGGGCCGAGTCGTACCGCTGGCTTCCTGATGACGGGCGGTCCCGGCCACCACCAGCAATTCCCTTCATGCCGCACGCATAATCGCCGGCCCTTCACCGACACCGGATCACATGTGTGGCATTGGTCACATGACCCGGCGCAAGGGGGTCCACGAGCCGGCGCGCGGTGCGCACACGCGCCCGCGCGCAGTAGGTTGAGTGGGTGGAGGAGTTGGACCGACAAATCGTGGATCTGCTCGTCAAGGACGGGCGGATGAGCTACACCGACCTGGGCAAGGCCACCGGCCTGTCCACCTCGGCGGTGCACCAGCGCGTGCGCCGCCTGGAGCAGCGCGGTGTCATCCGGGGCTATGCCGCCATCGTGGACCCCGAAGCCGTGGGCCTGCCGCTCACCGCCTTCATCTCGGTCAAACCCTTCGACCCCAGTGCGCCCGACGACATCGCCGACCGCCTGGCCGAGGTCCCCGAGCTGGAGGCCTGCCACAGCGTTGCGGGCGACGAGAACTACATCCTCAAGGTGCGGGTCGCCACCCCCCTGGAGCTGGAGCATCTGCTCACCCGGATACGCACCCTCGCCGGAGTCTCGACCCGCACCACGGTCGTGCTCTCCACGCCCTACGAGGCCCGACCGCCGCGCATCTGACCGGTGATCGCCCCCCGCGCGCGGCCGGTCCGCACGCAGGGGTCAAACTGTCCGGTATGAGCGAGCGCATCCCCGATCCGGCCCGGCCGCACCCCTCCGGCCCGGCCCGCCCCCGTACGGTCCTGCTGCGTGGCGGCGAGGTGCACAGCCCCGCTGACCCCTTCGCCACCGCCATGGTCGTCGAGGGCGACCGCATCGCCTGGGTCGGCGAGGAGGGCGCGGCGGACTCCTTCGCCGACGGCGTGGACGAGGTCGTCCGGCTCGATGGTGCGCTCGTCACCCCGGCGTTCACGGACGCACATGTGCACACCACAGCGACCGGGCTCGCGCTCACCGGACTCGACCTGTCCGGCGCCGGCGCCCTGGCCGATGCGCTGGCCCGCGTCCGCGGCTACGCGGCCGCGCGGCGGACGGACCGGATTCTGCTCGGCCACGGCTGGGACGCCAGCGCCTGGCCCGAGGGCCGCCCGCCGTCGCGCGCGGAACTGGACGAGGCCACCGGCGGCCGGCCGCTCTACCTCACCCGTGTCGACGTGCACTCCGCGGTCGTGACGACGGCGCTGCTCGACCTGGTGCCCGGCGTGCGCGAGCTGGCCGGTTTCCGGTCCGACGCCCCGCTGACCGGCGACGCCCACCACGCGGTGCGCCAGGCCGCGTACGCCACCGTCACCCCCGCCCAGCGCGCCGAGGCCCAGGCCGCCGCGCTCGCCCGTGCCGCCGCGCTCGGCATCGGCAGCGTCCACGAGTGCGCCGGCCCGGACATCTCCGGTGCGGACGACTTCACGTCGCTGCTCGCCCTGGCCCGGGAGGGGAACGGCCCGCGCGTCGTCGGCTACTGGGCCGAGTTCGTCGCGTCCGCAAAGGACGCCGAGCGCATCCGTGACCTCGGGGCCATCGGCGCCGCCGGCGATCTCTTCGCCGACGGCTCGCTCGGCTCGCACACCGCCCATCTGCACGCCCCGTACGCGGATTCCCCCGGCCACACCGGCACCGCGCAGCTCGACGCCGAGGCCGTCGCCGCCCATGTCGCCGCCTGCACCGAGGCCGGACTCCAGGCCGGCTTCCACGCCATCGGTGACGCGGCCCTGACCGGCGTCGTCGACGGCGTACGGGCCGCCGCCGAGCGCGTCGGCCTCGCCCGTGTCCGGGCCGCCCGGCACCGCGTCGAGCACGCCGAGATGCTCACCGAGCAGACCATCACCGGCTTCGCCGACCTGGCCCTGACCGCCTCCGTCCAGCCCGCCTTCGACGCGGCGTGGGGCGGCGAGGACGGCATGTACGCCGCCCGTCTCGGCGCCGACCGGGCCCGCACCCTCAACCCGTACGCCGCGCTGCTCAAGGCCGGGGTCCCGCTCGCCCTCGGGTCCGACAGCCCGGTCACCCCGCTCGACCCCTGGGGCACCGTCCGCGCCGCGGTCTTCCACCGCACCCGCGCCCACGGCATCTCCGCCCGCGCCGCGTTCACCGCCCACACCCGTGGCGGCTGGCGCGCCGTCGGCCGGGACGACGCGGGCGTCCTGGTGCCCGGCGCGCCCGCCGACTACGCGGTCTGGCGCACCGGCGAGCTGCTCGTCCAGGCGCCCGACGAGCGGGTGGAGCGCTGGTCCACCGACCCCCGCTCCGGCACCCCCGGCCTGCCCGATCTCACCCCCGGCAACGACCTCCCGGTCTGCCTGCGCACGGTCGTCGGCGGGCGAACGGTCTTCGGCCCGCCGAACGAGTGACATCACGCGAGCACGTGCCACAGCGGACCGCGCTTGCTGCTCCTTGGCCCACCTGCGGGCGCTCGCGGCTGACCTGGGGCGACGCGAAACGACGCAGGCGGAGCACCTGTTGACAGCAGGCGGTCGGCGGCCGGTAG
The DNA here is from genome assembly GCF_053597915.1 of Streptomyces sp. NPDC001219. Classification (NCBI taxonomy): domain Bacteria; kingdom Bacillati; phylum Actinomycetota; class Actinomycetes; order Kitasatosporales; family Streptomycetaceae; genus Streptomyces; species Streptomyces sp. NPDC001219. The sequence continues at coordinate 168,077 of NZ_JBSFJF010000006.1, forward strand.
GTTCGGCCGAGTCCACCACAGGACGTCCGACCGGCAGATCTCCGCGCAGTCGTCGAACGCAACTGGGCCATGGGGCGGTGCGCCACTGGGGCACCCCGCCACTGGGAGCCAGGTCCAGGATTCGCGGCACGGGGCGACGGAAGGTTTCGGCCGGTCGGCGGGTGCGACCCGGGTGGGGCCCGGACGCTCAGTAGACAACGGCTCTCGGTCGATCCGCAGCCAGCGGGTCCCAGGTCGGCCCGAAGGGCGCCGGGCCCCTATCCGCACCGCGGCGCAGCGCGCCCGCCGCCACCTGTGGTGCCTCTTTGCCATTTGTGCACCCCGCATCCGCAATCCCGCCTTCCCGATGTACGGTCACCTCACCACCCACGACCTGCAGGAAGGCTCGCGACCGTGCCATCGGGCTCCGACACCACCGAAGAAGCCGTCAGCGGCACCACGCCCGACGGCCCGGTGCCCCCCGCCGGGACGGCCTCCTCCGCCGAGCCCGTACGCCCCGGACGCGCCCGGCGGTTCGCCGCACTGGCCCGCCGGGAGGCACCGCGCTCCGGCCTCGCGGCCGCCGCCGGCCTCGTGCTCGGTCTCGCCTTCCCGCCGTACGACCTGTGGCCGCTGTCGCTGGTGTCCGTCGCCGCGCTGTCGCTGCTGACCCGCGGCCGGACCGCCCGCCAGGGGGCCTGGACGGGCTTCGCGTTCGGGCTGCCGTTCTTCCTGATCCTGCTGAAGTGGCTGCATGTCATCGGCTGGGACGCGGTGGTGGGCCTGTCGATCGTCGAGGCGTTCTTCCTGGCGCTGCTGGGCGCGGGGCTCGCCGTCACCTCCCGGCTGCCGGTCTGGCCGCTGTGGGCCGCCTGCCTGTGGGTCGCCGAGGAGTGGGCCCGCGACCGGCTGCCGCTCGGCGGCTTCCCGTGGGGGCGGCTGGCCTTCGCCCACACCGGTTCGCCGTTCACCCCGCTCGCCGCGCTCGGCGGCGCCCCGCTGGTGACCTTCGCGGTCGCGCTGGCCGCGGCGCTGCTCGCCGCCTGCGCCGGCACGCTCTGGGGGCTGCGCGCGAACGGGTCGCTGCGGCGGGCCGTCCCCGCCATGGAGGCCTTCGGGCTGGCCGCCGCGGTCACCCTGGCCGGGGTACTGGTGCCCGTCCCCACGAAGGCCGACGACACCGTCGACATCGCTGTCATCCAGGGCAACGTCCAGTCGCCCGGCATGGACTTCCTCGGCCGCCCCATGATGATCACCGACAACCACGCCACCGCCACCGAGAAGCTCGCCGCCGACGTCAAGGCCGGCCGGGCCAAGAAGCCGGACCTGGTGATCTGGCCGGAGAACTCCTCCGACCTCGACCCGTACCAGTACCCGCAGGCGTACGACCGGATCGACGAGGCCGTGAAGGCCATCGGGGTGCCCGTCCTCGTCGGCGCCCTGGTCGACCACCCCTCCAAGCCGGGCTACGTCTACAACGAGGGCATCGTCTGGGACCCGAAGAAGGGGCCGGGCGCCTCCTACACCAAGCAGCACCCGGTGCCGTTCGGCGAGTACGTGCCGTTCAAGGAGCAGCTCAGCAAGATCATCACGCGCTTCCAGCGGGTGACCCGCAACTTCTACCCCGGTGACCACACCGGCCTGCTCAAGGTCGGCCCCGCCCGGCTCGGCGACGTGATCTGCTTCGAGGTCGCCTACGACGAGATCGTCCACGACACCGTCAACGCCGGTGCCCGCGCCCTGGTCGTCCAGACGAACAACGCCACCTACGGCCGCACCGGCCAGCCCGAGCAGCAGCTGGCGATGTCCAAGCTGCGCGCCGTCGAGCACGGCCGCGCCGTGGTCACCGCCGCCACCAGCGGGATCAGCGCGGTGGTCGCCCCGGACGGCAAGATCACCCACCGCATCCCCGAGTTCACGCAGGGCGTGGTCTCCGCGCGGATTCCGCTGCGGGACGAAACGACGCTCGCCGACCGCGTCGGGGCCGCTCCCGAGTGGGCGCTCGCTATCGTGGGCCTCCTGTCCTGCGCCGCCGCGGCAGCCATCGGCCGGCGCGGGCGTACGAAGGACGAGAAGGGGCAGCAGTGACAGACGGGCAGCGGCAGTACGGTCCGCTCGGCACCACGTTGGTGATCATTCCGACGTACAACGAGGCGGAGAACATCAAGCCGGTCGTCTCGCGGGTGCGGTCCGCCGTCCCCGCGGCGCATGTCCTGGTCGCGGACGACAACAGCCCGGACGGCACCGGCAAGCTGGCCGACGAGCTGGCCGCCGACGACGAGCAGGTCCACGTCCTGCACCGCAAGGGCAAGGAAGGCCTCGGCGCCGCCTATCTCGCCGGTTTCCGGTGGGGCATCGACAACGGCTACGGCGTGCTGGTCGAGATGGACGCCGACGGCTCGCACCAGCCCGAGGAGCTGCCCCGGCTGCTCACCGCCCTCAAGGGCGCCGACCTCGTCCTCGGCTCCCGCTGGGTGCCCGGCGGCCGTACCGTCAACTGGCCCACGTACCGCCGGCTCATCTCCCGCGGCGGCAGCACCTACTCCCGGCTGGCGCTGGACCTGCCGCTGCGCGACATCACCGGCGGCTTCCGGGCCTTCCGCGCGGAGGCCCTCGAAGGGCTGGGCCTGGACGACGTCGCCTCCCAGGGCTACTGCTTCCAGGTCGACCTGGCCCGTCGCGCCGTGCAGGCCGGCTACCACGTCGTCGAGGTCCCGATCACCTTCGTCGAGCGCGAGCACGGCGACAGCAAGATGAGCCGTGACATCGTCGTGGAGGCGCTGTGGCGCGTCACGGCGTGGGGCGTCGGCTCACGGGTCGACAAGATCCGCGGCCGCTGACCCCGGTCCGCCGCCCGCGGCCGGGAGTTGATCCCTCCGGCGACCCTTGGCAAGGGCGGCCGGACGGGCCAGGCACACTTGAGGCATGACGTTCGGAGCCACGCCCCCGCCCGATTCCCGCCCGCCCCAGCGCTCGCGCGCCCGAAGGTTCGTCCCCTTGGGCGTCGCCGCCTGGATGGTGCTGGAGATCTGGCTGCTCACCGTCGTGGCCGGTGCCACCAACGGGCTGACGGTGCTGCTTCTGCTGCTGGCCGGAGTGATCGTCGGCGGCTGTGTGACCAAGCGGGCCGGGCGTCGCGCCTGGCGGAACCTCACCGAGAGCCTGCAGAGGGCGGGCGACCCGTCGGCATCCGGCAACTCCCCGTCCGGCGACGGCAGATCCGGCAACGGCAAGGCGGGCGGCGGCAATACGCTCCCGATGGCGGGTGGGCTGCTGCTGATACTGCCGGGGCTGGTGTCCGACGCGCTGGGGCTGCTCTGCCTCTTCCCGCCGACCGGGAAGCTGATCCAGCGCCGCGCCGAGAAGCTGCTGTCCCGGCGGGCGGGCTACGCCCCGGGGTCGTTCGGTGACGCGTTCCAGCAGGCCCGGATGCACCGGCCGGACGGCAAGGTCGTCCAGGGCGAGGTCATCCGTGACGACGAGCCCCCGGCCGCACGCCGCCAGGACCCGCCGCTGACCGGCTGACCGTGCCGGCGGCCGGGCCGGGCCGAGCGGACGCGACAAGGGCCGGGGTCACTGCGTGGTGCAGTGGCCCCGGCCCTTGCGTGCTGCTCTGTGCAGGTCCGTCGTCAGGCGGACTTGCGGTTGCTGTCGCGCGGATGCACGGCGATGTTCATGGTGCCGGAGCGCAGGACGGCCAGCCGTTCGGCCAGCACCTCCTCGAGCTCCTCGCGGGTGCGTCGCTCCATGAGCATGTCCCAGTGCGTACGCGCGGGCTTACCCTTCTTCTCCTCGGGGCCGTCGCCATCCACCAGGAGAGAGGGTGCACCGCATACCTTGCACTCCCACTCCGGCGGAATCTCGGCCTCAACCGAGAACGGCATCTCGAATCGATGTCCGTTCTCGCATGCGTACTCCACCGCCTGGCGCGGGGCCAGGTCGATGCCGCGGTCGGTCTCGTAGCTGGTCACCACGAGTCGCGTGCCGCGGAGAGCTCGCTCACTCATGAATCGTGCCTCCCGGGCTTGTCGCCCACAGGACAGGTGTCGCTGTCGTCGTCATCCGGTCAACGTCCGGTCGGCGGTGAAGATTCCCGAATCCGGGATTTGAGCCCACCCGTCGCCCACCACCGCCCTTGACGGAGGCGCTGTGCGCCGCTGCCTACCTTCGTGCCGCCCCTTGTTGTACCCACCGGCGCCCGGTTTGTCACATCTGGCAGCAGATGTCACCCAGCGCCTTCCATGCTTGAGCGCGCAGTAACGGTCCGCCTGGTGAGCCAAAGGCGTACACTACCGCCCCGCACGCCCGGAGACTAAATCCGGTCAGGTACAGGATTTCCGGCCGCCGCGATCGCCCGGCCCACCGGGACCCGCGCCAGCAGGACGAAACCGGTCACGAAGAACGCCACCAGGGACACGATCGCGTCCCGGTAGCTCCCGGTGAGCTGATAGGCCATCCCGAACACCAGCGGCCCCAGCCAGCTCACGCCCCGGTCGCTGATCTCGTACGCGGAGAAGTACTCCGCCTCCTCGCCGCGCGGCACCAGATGGGAGAACAGCGAACGCGAGAGCGCCTGGCTGCCGCCCAGGACCAGGCCGATGCCGGCGGCCAGCGCGAAGAACCACAGCGGCTCCCGGGCGGGCAGGGAGTAGCCGGCCGTGAGGGTCAGCGTCCAGGCCACCAGCGAGCCGAGGATGGTCCGCTGTGCGCCGTACCGCCGGGCGAGGCGGCCCATCAGCAGGGCGCCCGCCGCGGCCAGCACCTGCACCAGCAGGACCGCGATGATCAGCGTCGTCTGGTCCAGCCGCAACTCCTCGGAGCCGTACACGGACGCCTGGGTGATCACCGTCTGCACCCCGTCGTTGTAGACGAGATAGGCCAGGAGGAAGGCGAGGGTCAGGGGGCGCCGCCGCATTCCGCGCAGCGTCCCGCGCAGCTGCCGCCACCCCTGGCGGGGCGAGGCGCCGCCCGCGTCTCCGGGTGCCCCGGCCGCGGCCGTCCGGCGGTCGCGCAGCCGGCGCAGCGGGATCAGCGAGAACGTCCCCCACCACAGTCCCGCCGACGCCAGGCAGATGCGCACCGCGGTGCCCTCGGATATCCCGAAGGAGTCGTGTGCGCCGTAGAGCACCAGATTGGCCACCAGGACCAGTGCCCCGGCCGCGTAGCCGAAGGCCCAGCCGCGGGAGGAGACCGCGTCCCGTTCGCCGGGCCCGGCGATCTGCGGCAGGAAGGAGTTGTAGAGCATCATCGACACCACGAACGCCACGTTCGCGATGACCAGCAGCGCCCCGCCGAGCAGATAGCGCTCGCCGTCCAAGAAGAACATCCCGGTCGTCGCCGCCGCGCCCACGTAGGCGCAGCAGCCCAGCAGCGGCTTCTTCCGGCCGGTCCGGTCGGCCACCGCCCCGGCGAGCGGCATCGCCAGTACGGACAGCAGCAGCGAAGCGGACACCGTGTACGCGTAGAAGGAACCCGCGCGCACCGGAATACCCAGCGGGTGCACAAAGCCGTGCGCGTCCGCCGCGGCCTTCGCCACCGATGTCAGATACGGCCCGAGGAAGACCGTCAGCACGGTGGTCGAGTAGACGCTGTTGGCCCAGTCGTACCAGTACCAGCCGCGCTGTTCGCGGCGCCGCTCAGCCGTCCCGTCCACGGCCCCGGCCGATGCGTCGCGCACTCCCGCCCCCGTCTTCCCGTCCCCGTTCACGGCGGCGGACGGCCCCCGGGCGGCTCAGACCCAGCACCCCCGCTCGGTCAGCACCGTCCGCAGCGTCTCGATGTGGTCCGTCATGATGCCATCCACGCCGAGGTCCAGCAGGGCGGTCATACGGTCCGGGTCATTGACCGTCCAGACGTGGACTTGCATGCCCAGCGCATGCGCGGCGCGCAGGAACAGCGGATCGACGACCGGGAGACCGGACTGCCGCTCGGGGACCTGGACACAGACTGCGCTGCGCCGCACCGCCGCGCCCAGCAGCCGGTCGAGCGGCAGCACGCCCCGGCCGTACGAGCGCAGCCGCAGCCCGGCCACACCGCGGGTGCCGAGCGAGCTCGCCATCCGCCGGCCGGCCAGCCGCTGGGCCCGCGCCACCCGGGCCTCCGAGAACGAGCCGACGCACACCCGGTCCCAGGTGTGCGTACGGCGCAGCAGGTCCAGCAGTGGCGGCAGCGCGGCCTCGGCCTTGAGGTCGACGTTCCAGCGCGCCTCCGGGAACTCCTCCAGCAGCTCCTCGAACAGCGGCAGCGGTTCCTGTCCGCCGACCCGGGCCCGGCGCACCGCCCGCCAGGGGAGCTGCCCGATCGCGCCCCGGGTGTCCGTGACGCGGTCGAGGGTCGCGTCGTGGAAGGCGACGAGCCTGCCGTCCGAGGTGGCGTGCACATCGGTCTCCAGGTAGCGGTAGCCGAGGCCGACCGCGCGGCGGAAGGCGGCCGCGGTGTTCTCCAGACCCTCCGCGTCCCCGCCCCGGTGGGCGAAGGGGAGCGGGGTGGGGTGGTCGAGATAGGCGTGGCGGATGCGTATCGCTGAGGTCACTCCGGCAGTATGGCGCGCTCAGGTGACGGCTCTCCGCGGGCCACCACCGGGGACGGCCGCGCGGGTGCGTCCCGGAGCGCGAAGCGGCGGAGGAAGAACTGCGCCAGCGGGCCGATGGCCAGTGCGTAGACGACCGTGCCGACGCCGACGGACCCGCCGAGCAGAAAGCCCGCCGCGAGCACCGTCACCTCGATGCAGGTCCGCACCAGCCGCACCGGGCGGCCGGTCCGCCGCTGCAGCCCGGTCATCAGCCCGTCCCGCGGCCCCGGGCCGAAGTCGGCGGAGATGTACAGGCCGGTCGCGGCGCCGTTCAGGAGGACGGCGCCGGCCAGCAGCGGGATACGGGCGCCCAGCGAGTGCAGCTCCGGCACCCAGGCCAGCGTCGCGTCCATCACCAGCCCGAGGATCACCACATTGGACACCGTGCCCAGGCCGGGCCGCTGCCGCAGCGGAATCCACAGCAGCAGGATCAGCGCGCCGGAGACGATGGTGACGGTGCCGATCGACAGCCCCGTATGCCGGGATATGCCCTGGTTGAGCACGCTCCAGGGCTCCAGTCCCAGCTCGGCCCGCAGCATCAGGCCCATGCTCACGCCGTACAGCGTCAGTCCCGTATAGAGCTGGACCAGGCGGCGCGCCCGCAGGCCCCTCCCCGGGCCGGGCCTACTGATCATGGACACGAAATTTCCCCCTCCTGGCAGGATTGGACCGACGCATGACACCATGTGGCGTGTCCGGGCTCGGGAAGTAGAGCCAATTCGGGGAAGGTGGACTGATCTTCATGGCTCAGTGGACTTCAGCGGTTGGCGCACCCCAACTCGCCCGGCTGCTCCGGTCGCAGGACCCGCGCGACGCCCAACTCGCGGTCGGCGGCCGCCGCTTGCCCGCCTATCGCAGCCTCGCCGACGGAGTGCGCCTGCTCGTGCTGGAAGGCCGGATACCGGTCGCCGCCCGCCTGCCGGCCGAACGCGAACTGGCCGCGGCCTTCGGCGTCAGCCGCACCACCGTCGCCGCCGCCTATGAAGCGCTGCGCGCCGAGGGGTTCCTGGAGTCCCGGCGCGGCTCGGGCAGTTGGACCGCCGTCCCGGCCGGGAATCCGCTGCCCACCCGCGGCCTGGAACCGCTGCCCCCGGAGGCCGCCGGTTCCATGATCGACCTCGGCTGTGCCGCCCTCCCGGCCCCCGAGCCCTGGCTGACCCGTGCCGTCCAGGGCGCCATGGCCGACCTTCCGCTCTACTCCCACACCCACGGCGACTACCCGGCCGGTCTGCCCGTCCTGCGCCAGGCCCTCGCCGACCGCTACACCGCCCGTGGCATCCCCACCATGCCGGAACAGATCATGGTGACCACCGGCGCGATGGGCGCCGTCGCCGCGATCTGCCGGCTCTGTACCGGTCCCGGCGAGCGCGTGGCCGTCGACTCGCCCTCGTACGCCAACATCCTGCAGCTGATGCGGGACGCCGGCGCCCGGCTCGTCCCGGTCGCGCTCGGGGACAAGCTGGCCGGCTGGGACATCCCCGTCTGGCGCCAGGTGATGCGCGACGCCGCCCCGCGCATGGCCTATGTGGTCGCCGACTTCCACAACCCCACCGGCACCCTCGCCACCGAGGACCAGCGCCGCCGCCTCGTCGACGCCGCCCGGTCGGCCGGCACCCTGCTCGTCGTCGACGAGACGATGACCGAGCTGCGGCTGGAGGAGGACGCCGAACCACCCCGTCCGGTCTGCGCGTTCGACCCGGCCGGCAGTGCGGTGATCACCGTCGGCTCGGCGAGCAAGGCGTTCTGGGCCGGGATGCGGATCGGCTGGGTGCGCGCCGCCCCCGACATCATCCGCAGTCTGGTCGCCGCCCGCGCCTACTCCGACCTGGGCTCACCCGTCCTCGAACAGCTCGCCATCGCCTCGCTCCTGGAGTCCGGCGGCTGGGAGCAGGCCATCGGCATCCGCCGCGAGCAGGCCCGCGAGAACCGCGACGCGATCGTCGGGGCGCTGCACCGGCACCTTCCCGACTGGGAGTTCAGCGTGCCCCGCGGCGGCCTCACGCTCTGGGCGCGCACCGGCGGGCTCTCCGGCTCCCGGATCGCCGAGGCGGGGGAGCGGCTCGGGGTGCGGGTGCCCTCCGGCCCGCGGTTCGGTGTCGACGGCGCCTTCGAGGGCTTCGTACGGCTGCCGTTCACGGTCAGCGGGGCGGTCGCCGACGAGGCCGCGGTCCGGCTGGCCGGTGCCGCACGGCTCGTGGCCACGGGCGCGCCCGTGGAGGCGGAGCTGCGGCACACGTTCGTGGCCTGACGGGGCGTTTCCTCCGGGCCGGCCGGATTCCCGGGGCCGCCGTGGGGCGGAGGAGGCTCACCCCTCCGCCCGGACGGCCTCCACCGTGCCCTTGATCACGCGGGGCTCGCCGCCCTTGGTGAGCACGCGGGTTTCGCCGCCCTTGTCGGTCCGCACCCGCGCGCTCGCGCCCACCGGTTCGGCCGCGGACGGGTCGGCGGCGGCACCGGTCTCCTCCGCGTCCGGTGCCACACCGGCCGCCGCGGGCCCGTCGTCCGCTTCGCTCACCGGGGCTCTCCCGGACGCATCGGCCTCCACGGCCCCGGCACCCGCCCGCTTGCCGACGTCCACCGCCGTGCCGCCGGTCACCGGCTCGGTGGGGTCCGCCCCGTCCGCCGGGACCGTACGCTCCGGCAGCAGCGCCAGCACGGCCTCCCGGTGCGCCTGGCCGGTGGCGTCGTCGAGCGGATCGGGGGTGGCCGGCACCTGGAGCCGCAGCACGGGCGCGCCGCCCAGCCGCGCATAGCCGCGCCCCGGCGGGACCTGCGCCGGCGGTGTGGTGTGCGGCGGCGCCCCGAGCACCGCCCGTACCTCCTCCGCCGTGGCCGGACCGAGCACCACCCGCGCCTTGGTGTGCGCCCGTACCGGATCGCTCAGCAGCTCGGCGGTCTCGAACTGGTCGGCCACCACCACCGTGACCGCCGCGGCCCGCCCGTGCCGCAACGGCACCTGGAGCCACTGCTGTGGATCGTCCCGGCCCTCGGCGACCGCGATGTGGGACAGCGCCGTCGGACGGTCCACGATGATCCACAGCGGGCGCCGGGTGTCGTCCGGTGCCGCCGTGCCGGCCTGCCGCGCCCGGTTGCCCGCGATCAGCCGCCGCTCGGTCTCGTGCGACGCCCACTCCAGCGTCGCCAGCGCCCCCGCCAGCCCGCTCTCCACCCCGAGCACCCCGCCGCGCCCGGCGAGACACCCGTACTCACCGGTGCCGCCGCCGTCGATGACCAGCACATCGCCGTGCTGCAGCGCCTGCAGCGCGATCGAGCGCAGCAGGGTCGTGGTGCCGGTCCCCGGCTGCCCCAGGACGAGCAGATGTGGTTCGGTGGAGCGCTGCCCGGTGCGCCAGACCGCCGGCGGGGCGTCCCGGGTCTCCTCCCCGCCGGTGACCGGCAGGGTCCGCTGGACGGAGTCCGGGTCGGTGAAACCGAGCACGGTCTCGCCCGGCGCGGTGACGAAGCGCTGTGCGGCGATGTCCGTGGGCAGCGGGTCCAGCACCGTCAGGGTGAGCTGATTGGCCAGCTCGTCCCAGGTGAACCGGTACTCCCGGCCGCGGCCGGCCTTGGCGTACAGCACCTGCTCGATGCGGACCCGGGACCGGTCCTCACCGTCGGTGAAGTACGCCGGGTACTTCAGCTGCAGCCGCTCCAGGCGCCCGTCGTCGTCGAAGGCGTACTCGGCGAAGGCCCCCGCCCAGTCACCGCCGTGCGCGTACAGGGGGCTGGGGTCGCCCTCGGCGGAGAGGTAGGGGACCAGCGCCTCGTAGAGCGCCCGCAGTCGCTCGGTCTCGGCCTCGCTGGGACCGGTCACCACCGGCGTACGCTCCCGCCCCGCCCAGGCGCCCGCGCCCATGACCGCGATCAGGGCGAGCAGCGGTCCGTACGGCACCAGCCACACCACCAGGCCGCACGCGCCCACGAAGAAGGCCAGCGGGCCGCGCTGGTCCTTGGGCGTCTCGGCCCAGCGTCCCCGGCCGGCCGCGCCCAGCCGGCGCAGCCCGCGACCGATGGTGATCAGCGGATGGAACACGTCGGAGGCGCTGTCGGCGGCGGTGCGCGCGAGTTCGCGGCTGCGGGCGAGCGGGGCGCTGTGTGCCATACGGGCGAGCGGTGCGCTGTGGGTCAGGATGCGGGGCAGGGGGCGCCGGGCCACGGCTTCTCCTGTTGCTCGTGCGGTGGGCGTGCGGGAACCGGCGTGGGCCGCGGGCGGGGGAGCGGGCCGCAGACGGAGCCACCCGGACGGGAAACGGTGCGGCCCGTTCGGGCGGGACCCGTGGTGGTGCGCCGGAGGCGGACTTTGCGGACACGCCCTAGATCTTGATCCCCCCGAGGAGGCTGGCCAGGCTCGCCCCGCCGGCCTTGATGCTGGGCGCGATGGCGGAGCTGGCGAGGTAGAACCCGAAGAGCGCGGAGACCAGAGCGTGGGACAACTTCAGGCCGTCTTTCCGGAAGAAGAGGAAGACGATGATGCCGAGCAGGACGACGCCGGAAATGGACAGAATCATGGGGGGTTCTCTCCTGGGTGGTGGGGACGGTCACCATGAGTTCTTCCAGCCTCACAGCACGTATCAAGCCAGGGAAAGCTACAAATGGGTGATTTGTCAGGGAAATTCCCTAAATGGGGGTATCTCCAGGGCGTGCCGGGTCCGGCTGTGCTCTCGGCGTGTCGCGGTCCGCCCCCGCCGACCCGGCACAATCGTGGGGTGTCGAAGCAGAAGAACAAGCCCCGCCCCGCCGCAGTCACCCCCACCTCGCCGTGCCCCTGCGGACGCGACGAGACCTACCGCGACTGCTGTGCCGCGTTCCATGAGGGGCGCGCCACCGCCCCGACGGCGGAGCGCCTGATGCGCTCGCGCTACAGCGCCTTCGTGGTCGGTGACACCGGCTATCTGCTGCGCACCTGGCACCCGACGACCCGCCCGGACGCTCTCGACCTCGAACCGGCGCAGCGGTGGACCGGCCTGGACATCCTCGGCACGACCGGCGGCAGCGCCTTCCACACCGAAGGCACCGTCGAATTCCGCGCCCACTACAGCCGGCACGGGCACACCGACAGCCAGTACGAGCACAGCCGCTTCGTCCGCGAGGGCGGCCAGTGGGTCTATCTCGACGCACTGGCGTCGTCGTAGCGGTCACCCCCCGGGGCCGGCCCGCCCCTCGTGGTGTGCGGGGCCGGCCCGGTTCACAGGCCGCGCAGCTGGTCGATCTCGCGGCGGTCGCGCTTCGTGGGGCGTCCGGTGCCGCGGTCGCGCAGCCCGGTCACCGGAACCTCCGCCCGCGGCGGGACCGGCGGACTGTTGTCGACGAAGCACTCCGCCGCGACGGCCGCGCCGACCCGCTTGCGCACCAGCCGTGAGACGACCACGATCCGCTCCCGGCCCGCGTGCCGCAGTCGCACCTCGTCGCCGTTGCGCACGCCGTGGGCCGGCTTCACCCGCTCACCGTTGACCCGTACGTGCCCCGCGCGGCAGGCCGCAGCGGCCAGCGAGCGCGTCTTGGTGAGCCGTACCGACCAGATCCAGCTGTCGATGCGGGTGGTCCCCTCGTCTGAAGCCATACCAAGACTCTAGAACGGCCGCCCGCCGTCCGGGTGGCGCGACGGCGCTCACGCGGACGACCTCTTCGTCGTCTTCTTGGCCGCGGCCTTCTTGGTGGTGCTCTTCGACGCGGTCTTCCCGGACGCCGCCTTCCGGGAAGTGCCGGCAGAATTGGCCTTCTTGGCCGCCGCGGTGTCCTTCGCCCGCTCGCCGGTGGACTTCGCGGCGGCCGCGGACTTCTTCGCCGGAGCCTTCTTCGCGGTGGCCGCCGTGGTCTTCTTGGCCGTCGCCGTCTTCGCCGATTTCTCCGCCGCGCCGCTCTTCCCGGCGGCGCCCTTTCGCGCCTCGTCCTTCCTCGCTACCTTCCGCCCCCGTAGGGGTGTCACGGATGCCGACCCGGACTCCGCGCCGGTCTCCGGGGCGCCCCGGGCCGCCCGCACGCTCTTCTCCAGGGCCGCCGTGAGGTCGATGACCTGGGCACCGGACGTGCCCGAAGTGGCGGCGGCGACCGGCTCGCCCTCCAGCTTGGCGGCGACCAGTTCCTCGACGGCCTCGCGGTAGTCGTCGTGGAGTTCGGCGGGGTCCAGCTCGCCCAGGGAGTCCATCAGGGTCTCGGCGAGCGTCAGCTCGTTCTCGCGGAGTTCGACGTCCTCGGGCGCCACACCGGTGACGGGCCGGATCTGATCCGGCCACAGCAGGGTGTGCATCACGATCGCCCCGTCGTGCGCCCGCAGCATCGCCAGCGACTCCCGCCCCCGCATCGCCACCTTGCCGACCGCGACCTTCCGGTGGTCCTCCAGCGCCTCCCGCAGCAGCGCGTACGGCTTCGCCGCGGCGGCCCCGTTGGGTCCCAGGTAGTAGGCCTTGTCCATCTGGAGGGGGTCGATCTCGTCGGGGGCGACGAACGACAGGATGGACAGCGTCTTGGCGGTGGGCATCGGGAGCCGGGACAGATCCTCGTCGGTGATCGGCACGATGGTGTCGTCGCCGGGCGCCTGGTAGCCCTTGCCGACTTCCTCGTTCGGGACTTCCTCACCGTCCAGCTCACAGATCTTCCGGTACTGGACCTGCGCGCCGTCCTTCTCGTGGATGCGCACGAAAGACACCGACGAGGTGCGGTCGGTGGCGCTGTAGGTCTTCACGGGGATGGTGACCAGACCGAACGATATGGACCCATTCCATATAGAACGCATATTTCATCCCTTGTGTGGGATTCTCATCGTATGTCGCCGATCACCGTTGTGGAGGGGCGGCGCCTCTCGCTGAGCAACCTGGACAAGGTCCTCTATCCCGAGACCGGCACCACCAAGGGCGAGGTGCTGCACTACTGCACCACCACAGCGGACCCGCTGCTCGCCCACCTCCGTGACCGGCCGCTCTCCTTCCTGCGCTACCCCGACGGGCCCGACGGTCAGCGCTTCTTCACCAAGAACGTGCCGCCCGGCACGCCCTCCTGGGTGAAGACGTGCGAGGTCCCCCATTCGACGTCGGGGCCCACCCGGCAGGTCCTCCTGCAGGACCTGCCCTCGCTCGTCTGGGCCGCGAACCTGGTCGTCGAGCTGCACACCCCGCAGTGGACCCGCCAGGCGCCGGGCCTCGCCGACCGGCTGGTCTTCGACCTCGACCCCGGCGCCCCGGCCACCATCGTGGAATGCTGCACCGCCGCCCGGTGGCTGCACGGCCGGCTGGCCGCCGACGGCCTCGACGTGTACGCCAAGACCAGCGGCTCCAAGGGCCTGCACCTCATCGTGCCCGTCGAGCCCACACCGTCCGAGCGGACCACCGCCTACGCCCGGAGCCTCGCCGTCGAGGCCGCGGCGGCCCTCCCTGACCTGGTCCTGCACAAGATGACCAGGGCGCTGCGCCCCGGCAAGGTCTTCATCGACTTCTCCCAGAACGCCGCCGCCAAGACCACCGCGGTCGCCTACACCCTGCGCGCCCGTGCCACCCCCACCGTCTCGGCCCCGGTCACCTGGGACGAGATCGCCGACTGCACCGACCCGCGGCAACTCACCTTCCTCTACAGCGATATCGCCCCCCGCTGTGAACGCCAGGGCGACCTGCTGGCCCCCCTCCTCGACCCGCACCGGGCCCGCCCGCTGCCGGCCGTGGCGCCCTCCCGGCCGGGCTCTGCCTAAGGGCTGTCCTCAGACCACGCCCTCCCAGGCGTCCGCTCCGAAGGCGCCCTTCACGTCGGAGGCGAGGGTGGTGGGGTCCACGGTGGCCTGCAGGGCGTAGACGGTGGTCTTGCGGGCGCCCCGGACGGTGAGGTGCACGGGGCTGTCGCCCGGGTGGTCGGCGAGGATGCGCCTGAGTTCTCTCACGGACCGTTCGGTGACGCGGTGCGCGGGGAGCGCGAGCCGTACGGGTGGCATGGTGCCCTGTTCGGCGGAGGAAACGTCCAGTACGGCGAGTTCCCTGCCGAAGAGGTGCACCGTTCCGTCCCGGTCCGCGAGCTTGCCCCTGACGGAGATCACGGCGTCTTCCGCCAGCGCGTGCTGTACGAGCTGGTAGGCGGCGGGGAAGAAGAGGACCTCGATGGCGGCGTCGCGGTCCGCGAGGCTGACGATCGCCCAGGGACGGCCCTGTTTGGTCACCTTGCGCTGGATGCCGGTGATCAGCCCGGAGAGCCGTACCTCTCCGGTGGTGCGGCCGGAGGCGAGCAGGTCGGCGAGGGTGCAGTCCCGTGCGCGGGAGAGCACGTGCTCGGCACCGTCCAGCGGGTGGGCGGAGACGTAGAGGCCGAGCATCTCGCGTTCGGTGGCGAGGAGCTGCCGGCGGGGCCACTCCGTGCCGTCGAGGGGGATGTCGGGTCCGAAGGCGCGTTCGCCGCAGTCTTCCCCGGTCAGCTCCGCGAAGAGGTCCTCCTGCCCGAACCCGGCTGCCTTCTTCACCGGGGTGATCGCGTCGATGGCCGACTCGTGGACGGCGGTGAGGCCCTTGCGGGTGTGCTGCAGCGAGTCGAAGGCCCCGGCCTTGATCAGGGACTCCACGGCTCTCTTGTTCAGTACGGGCAGCTCGACCTTGTCGAGGAAGTCGGAGAAGGAGTGGAACTTCCCCTTCTGGCGGCGGGCTTCGACGATCCCGTGGATGACGTGGTCACCGACGTTGCGTACGGACCGCAGCCCGAAGCGCACATCGTCGCCGACGGCGGTGAACTCGGCGACGGAGGCGTTCACATCGGGCTGGAGGACCTGTACGCCGTTCTTGCGGGCGTCGGCGAGGTAGACCGCGGCCTTGTCCTTGTCGTCGCCGACGGAGGTGAGCAGGGCTGCCATGTACTCGGCCGGGTAGTTGGCCTTGAGATAGGCGGTCCAGTAGGAGACGAGGCCGTAGCCGGCGGTGTGGGACTTGTTGAACGCGTAGCCGGAGAACGGGAGCATGACGTCCCAGAGGGCCTTGACGGCTTCCTCGCTGTAGCCGTTGGCCCGCATGCCGGCGTGGAACGTGTCCCACTCCGCGGCGAGCACCTCGGGCTTCTTCTTGCCCATCGCGCGGCGCAGCAGGTCCGCTCCGCCGAGGGTGTAGCCCGCCAGTTCCCGGGCGATGGCCATGATCTGCTCCTGGTAGACGAGCAGATGGAAGGTGTTGCCGAGGATCGGTTCGAGGGCCTCGCGGAGCTCGGGGTGGATCGGGGTGATCTCCTGGCGGCCGGTCTTGCGGTGGGCGTAGTGGGTATGCGCGTTGGCCGCCATCGGGCCCGGCCGGTAGAGGGCGTTGACCGCGGCGATGTCCTCGAACCGGCTGGGCTCCATCTGCTTCAGCAGCACGCGCATCCCGCCGCCGTCGAGCTGGAAGACACCGAAGGTGTTGCCCTCGGCGAGGAGCCGGTAGGTCCGGGCGTCGTCCAGCGGGATGACGGTGGCGGAGGAGTCGCCGTCCACGGGGTCCACGGTGGTCAGCCGGATTCCGCGGTTCTCGCGGATGTTCTCGAGGGCCTGGTCGATGACGCCCAGGTTCCGCAGCCCCAGGAAGTCCATCTTGACCAGTCCCATGGCCTCACAGGACGGGTAGTCGAAGCCGGTGATCTTCACGCCGTCCGAGGCGCGCATGTGCAGCGGGATGCGGTCCGTGAGGACCGTCTTGGAGAGGATCACCGCGGCGGCGTGCACACCGGTGCCCCGGGTGAGGCCCTCCACACCGCGGGCGGTGTCGAGGACCCGCTTCACATCCGGTTCGTCGGCGTACATCTGCCGGATCTCGCCGGCCTCGCCGTACCGCTCATGGGCGGGGTCGAAGACGGCGGCCAGAGGAGCGGACTTGCCGTTCTGGTCCGGCGGGAGGGCCTTGGTGATCCGCTCGCCGTGGGCGTAGGGGTAGCCGAGGATGCGCGAGGAGTCCTTGATCGCGTTCTTGGCCTTGATCCGGCCGAACGTGTTGACCATGGCGGTGTACGCGTCGCCGTACTTCTCGGTGACGTACCGGACCATCCGGTCGCGCTGCCGGTCGTCGAAGTCGAGGTCCACATCGGGCGGGTTGATGCGCTCGGGATTCAGGAACCGTTCGAAGAGCAGACCGTGCTCCAGCGGGCACAGTTCGGTGATGCGGGTGGCGTAGGCGACGATCGATCCGGTGGCCGAGCCCCGCCCCGGCCCGAGGGGGATTCGGCTCTCCCTGGCGTGGCGGCAGATGTCCGCCACCACGAGGAAGTAGGAGCTGAACCCCATGGGGCCGATGACCGCCATCTCGGTCTCGAAGCGCTTCAGGATGCGTGGCGGGAGCGGGGTGCCGTAGCGCATCGCCAGCCCCTTGAGCACCTCCTTGCGCAGCCACGACTCCTGGGTCTCCCCCTCGGGCACGTCCGGGAACCGCGGCATCTCGTCGACGTGGTCGAAGACCTCGTCGTAGGGCTCGACGCGCTCGGCGATCAGCAGGGTGTTGTCGCAGGCCTCGGGAAGCTCCGAGAACAGAGCGCGCATCTCGGCCGGGGACTTGAGGTGGTAGCCGGAACCGTTGAACCGGAAGCGCCGCGGGTCGTCCTTGTTCCTGCCCACGCCGATGCACAGCAGACTGTCGTGGGCGTCGGCCTGGTCCGCGGTGACGTAGTGGGCGTCATTGGTCGCCAGGAGCGGGAGGCCGAGGTCCTTGGCCAGGCGCAACAGCCCCTGGCGGACGTCGCGTTCGAGGTCCAGACCGTGGTCCATCAGCTCCAGGAAGTAGTTCTCGCGGCCGAAGATCTCCTGGTACGCCGCGGCGGCGGCCTTCGCCTCGTCGTACTGCCGCAGCCGCAGCCGGGTCTGGATCTCGCCCGAGGGGCAGCCGGTGGTGGCGATGATGCCGTCCGGGCTCCCGGCGATCAGCTCCCGGTCCATACGGGGTTTGCCGGCGGGGAACTGGCCCTCGTAACTGGCCCGTGTGCTGAGCCGGAACAGGTTCCGCAGCCCCTGGACGTTCCGCGCCCACATGGTCATGTGGGTGAAGCGGCCGCCGCCGGAGACATCCTTCGACCCCTCACCGTCCTCGCGCATGGCGCGACGGCCTCCCGGCCCCCAGAACTCCTGCTGACGGACGAAGCGCGACGACGGCGCCACGTACGCCTCGATGCCGATGACCGGCCTGACGCCGTCGAAGTCCTTCGCCACCTGCGCGAATTCATAGGCGCCGAACATGTTGCCGTGATCACTCATGGCGATCGCGGGCATCCCCTGGCGGGCCACCTCGCCGAACATCGGCCTCAGCTTCTGCGCGCCGTCGAGCATCGAGTACTCGGTGTGATTGTGCAGGTGAACGAAAGAGTCCGGCATCGGTCGGAGGCACCTCCGGGCGTAGGGGAAGCCCCGCCCGGCCACGGGCGCACGGCGGGCACGGTCCGTCGCCGGGCACGTGGTCACGTCCCGCCGCCACACACATCCGCTCGGTCCCGCTCCCGGAATCCCGGCAGAGCCAGCGAGGGGGGCTGATCAACCACACGTTGACCACACTCATCAAAGCGGGCCGCAATCAGCGGAATCAAACAATCATTTCGACTCAGCGAACAACGCCTGGTTGTTCCACTAGGGTCTCCGTCGTGGACCTCAACGCCGTACGCACCTTCGTCGCCGCCGTCGACACGGGACAGTTCCAGGAAGCCGCCGCCGAGCTGTCGATCACCCAGCAGGCGGTCTCCAAACGCATCTCCGCACTGGAGAGAGACCTCGGCGTGCCGCTGTTCGGCCGGCCGGTCCGGGGAGCCCAGCTCACCATCGACGGGCAGGCCTTCCTCCCGCACGCCAGGGCACTGCTGCAGGCCGAGGAGCGGGCCGCCGCCTCCGTACGGCCCGGGTGCCGAGCGCTGCGCGTCGACGTGATCGGCCGACGGCTCTCCGTGGCAGGGCTGCTCCGTGACTTCCATCGCGCGTACCCGGAGACCGACCTCGACGTGGTGACCCTGTTCACCGCCGACGAGGCCATCGCCGCCGTCCGGGCCGGCACCATCGACGCGACCTTCCGCGCCGTGCTCAGGCCGGGCCGGCAGTTGCCCGAGGGCATCGGTGCCACCGTGGTCCTCGACGAACCGCTCCGCCTGTTCACCGGCCCGGCCCACGAGTTCGCCGGCGCCCGCGCCATCGCTCCCGCACAGCTCGCCGGGCGCCGGATCTGGATGCCCAGCAATGCCGCCGACACCGAATGGGCCGCCTACTACGACGCACTCGCCGCCGCGTTCGGGCTCACCATCGACACGATCGGACCCGACTTCGGCATCGAGCACCTGCTCGACACGATCGCCGGCTCCTCGACGCTGGCCACCTTCGTCGGCGGGCAGACCCCGCTGGTCTGGCCCGCCGGGCACGACCTGCGGCGTATTCCCCTGCGGGACCCGACCCCGGTGTACCCGCACTCACTGATCTGGCGCACCGACAACCCCCACCCCGGGCTCGCCGCACTCCGCCGGCACCTCACCTCCGCTTACCCCGGCCGTCCCGCCACCGGGATCTGGACGCCGGAGTGGGCCCAGCCCGCGCGGCGGACGGCGGGGCCGGCCCGCTGATCCCGGGCGCCCGGACAGCTCACCCGGCACGGCCACGCGCGACGGACGCCGCGCAAGGCGTGCCGGGATCAGCGGCCAGTCGACGCCACGTCACCCCGCGGTCCGGGGGCGGGCCGTGTCACACCGCGTGCGGGCGCGGCCAGGAGCCGCGCGCGGCGGTTCCCAGCCAGTTGATGACGGCGCCGGCCGTGGTGTCGCCCAGGGCCGCGATCTCCGCCAGGGCGGCCAGGTCCCCGTCCGTCGGAGCGACACCGGCCGCGGTCAGCGCGGCCTGAAGGTCCAGCCGCCGGCGATCCGGCATCGCCACCGGCCCCTGCCGCTGCTCCTCGGGGCGCGGGAGCGGCCGGTCCTGCGGGTACGGCGGGCCGAAGTGCAGCCGGTCCTCCGGGCGCGGCGGCGGCAGCGCATGGCCCGGGAGGGACGGAGACTGCGGCGCGGGTGCGCCGAGGCGGTCCTCGGGGCGCGGGGGAGCGAGCACATACTCCGGCGCCACGCCGTAGGGCGGGCGAGTGGAGTGGTCGTACGACATGGGGGCCTCCACAACTCACGGTCCGAAGGGTTCAAGGGATGCGGTGCATGCGGCTCTCGATGCTTCGGAAGCGAGGCGGTACCGGTTCGGTTGCGCAACGGGCACGGGTTCACCCGATGAGCCCAAGGCGCACCGCCGCCCTCCGCACCGCCGTGGCGGTCGTTCACCACCCGGACTGCGCCGCCGCGTCCGCCGGATTGTCGCGGCCGCACACCGCGCGCACAGCAGGCGCACACCGAAGGCGGGCGCGACTTCTCGGTATTCACCCGTATTCATCCGCGTTCCTTGCTCAACGCGCCACCATTGCACAACCCTTGGTGAACATCAGGCATTCTCCGCATTACTCACCGGCGGAGCCGGAATCCGGCGCATACGGAACATCCCTGGTGGGAAGCCTCAAACCGGCGAAGTCCACGACTGCCGAACCGAAAGTCCGGTGGGCGGCGGAGTTCTGACGGAGCATCGATCACCGCGGCATTTTCGGGTGAATTCGGTGATTCACACGGGGTGGGCACATAACTCTTGCCCGGTGTTCACACTGTGGTGATTGCCGTGATGGAAAGCTTCCTGGCGGCCGCTCCCAACGGCCGGTGCCGGTCGTGCCCCACATTTCGCGACCCGGCGCCACAATTCGGGGAGAGGACACCCTCGTGGACAACACCCGCGTGACCCGTCGCGCCCGTATCGCGCTGGCCATCGCCGCCGGCGCGGCACTGACAGCGGTGGCCGCACAGATTCCGGCGAACGCGACGGCCGGCTCGGCCGCACCGCACCGCGCCGACGGCGCCTCCACCGCCCAGAAGCCGTCCGGCGCGGCTGACGGCACGTCGTATGACGACACGTACTACAAGGACGCCGAAGGCAAGACCGGCCAGGCGCTCAAGGACGCGCTGCACAAGATCATCAGCAGCACCCAGACCGGGAAGCTGTCGTACGACGAGGTCTGGGACGCCCTCAAGGAAACCGACCAGGACCCGGACAACAGCGCGAACGTGATCCTGCTCTACACGGGCCGTTCGCAGAGCAAGGACGCCAACGGCGGCAACCCGGACGACTGGAACCGTGAGCACGTCTGGGCGAAGTCCCACGGTGATTTCGGCACCGACACCGGTCCCGGTACCGACATCCACCATCTGCGCCCGGAGGATGTGTCCGTCAACAGCATCCGCGGCAACAAGGACTTCGACAACGGTGGGTCGAAGGTCGACGAGGCGCCCGGCAGCCTCAGCGACGACGACTCCTTCGAACCCCGTGACGCGGTCAAGGGCGATGTCGCCCGCATGATCCTGTACATGGCCGTCCGCTACGACGGCGGCGACGGATTCCCCGACCTGGAGCCCAACGACAAGGTCGACAACGGAACCCAGCCGCATATCGGCCGGCTCTCCGTCCTCAAGAAGTGGAGCGAGCAGGACGCGCCGGACGCCTTCGAAAAGCGCCGCAACCAGGTGATATTCGACAAGTTCCAGCACAACAGGAACCCGTTCATCGACCACCCCGAGTGGGTCGACGAGATCTGGTAGCCCGTCCGGCCGGGCCCGGTGGTCCTTCCGCCGGGTCCGGCCCGCCCCGTACGGCAGTCGGGGCCGCCGCGCATCGGATGGAGTAGGCCAACCGGCGCCCGGCCGCGGTCGTTTCTAGCGTGGGCCACATGTCTAGCGTGAGTTGGGCCTCCGTCAGAGTCGTTACCGCCGCCACCGTTTGTGCCGCGAGCCTGTGGGCCGCGCCCGGTCAGGCAGCCGCCGATGGCCCCAACGGCATCGACGACCTGCGGCCCGGGGCGCACGCGGCCGAACCCGCCGACGTCGAGAACCGGCTGGACGGGCGCGGTGTGCGGTTCCTGGCCCGGCGGGACGTGCCCGAGCCACCGGAGGTCTCCTCCCTGTCCTGGATGGTGACGGACCTGCCGAGCGGCAAGGTCCTCGCGGCCAAGGACGCCCACCGGCCCCTGCCACCCGCCAGCACACTGAAGACGCTCTTCGCCCTGGCCGTGCTGCCGAGGTTCGCCCAGTCGACGGTGCACACCGTCTCCCTGGCGGACCTGGCCGGGATCGAGGCGGGCAGCTCCCTAGCCGGCCTCCGGGAGGACATGCCCTACCAGGTCGCCGACCTGTGGCACGGGGTCTTCCTCAGCTCGGGCAGCGACGCGGTGCACACCCTGGCCAGCATGAACGGCGGCTGGGGCAAGACCATCGACGACATGCAGGAGACGGCCCGGCGCCTCGGCGCCCGCGACACCCGGGTGGAGTCCGCCGACGGATTCGACACGCCGGGTCAGGTCTCGTCCGCCTACGACCTGGCGCTCTTCGGGCAGGCCGGGCTGACCGACCCGGACTTCGCCCACTTCGCCTCGACGAAACAGGCCGAACTCCCCCAGGAGGGCGGCCCGGACGCCTTCACCATCCAGAACACCAACCGGCTGCTGGTCGGCTCACACGGCGTCAAGCCGTACGCCGGCCTGATCGGGGTGAAGAACGGCTACACGAGCCACGCCGGCAACACCCTGATCGCCGCCGCCCGGCGCGGCGGCCGGACACTGCTGGTCACCCTCATGAACCCGCAGTCCGGCGGCCGGAACGCCGTCTACGAGGAGACCCGCGACCTGCTGGACTGGGGCTTCGAGGCGGCTCCCCGGGCCGCGGCCGTCGGTGTGCTGCCCGCTCTGGAGCCCGATGAGCGCACCGGCGAACTGCGGCCGGTCACCCACCGGCCGCGGTCCGTGCCGCTGCACAAGGCGGGGGTCGGGGCGCAGACGGACGGCGCGCTGTTCACCCGGTACCGGTGGTTCCTGCCCGTGGCCGGAGCCGTCGGGGCCGTCGCCGCCGCCGGGCTCGGCACCGCGCTGTGGCGGCGCCGGCGCCTCGCCCGCCAAGGACCGGGCGAGGGGTCCGGGCCCGGGAGCGGGCCCGCCTGAGGCAGTCCTCCACACCGTCGGCCGTCGCACACCCATCCGATCGGTCAGGGATACGGAGGACAGTCGCTGGCCTTGCCCGGTGAAGGGCGACGCGTCCGTCACGGTTGTGCGGCCTGCCGGGCGTTGCTCGGTGTAGCGTCCTGATCAGCTGTCGTGGTTCCGAAGTGCCGGACGCCCGTGTCGCCTCCACGGGCGTCCTTGCTGTGTGGCGCGTCTCCGGGCCAGGGCGATCACCTCCGGGTTCCGCAGCACGCGGAAGCCGATTCGAGCCCAATGAACGAAGGAGACGGACATGGCTTCCGGCACGGTGAAGTGGTTCAACTCGGAGAAGGGCTTCGGCTTCATCGCCCAGGACGGCGGTGGCGCCGATGTCTTCGCGCACTACTCCAACATCGACGCCACGGGCTTCCGTGAGCTTCAGGAGGGCCAGAAGGTGACCTTCGAGGTCACCCAGGGCCACAAGGGCCCTCAGGCGGAGAAGATCCGGCTGGCCTAGGTCCGGCGTCGCACCCCTCGGTGCCCGCTCCCGGCCCCCGGGGGCGGGCACCGTCGCGTGGGGCACGGTCCGGTCTCACCCGGTCGGCGGTATCCGGTGGCAGCGTCCCGCCGGCCCGTGCGGGTGGCGGTCGCTGCGGAGTTTCCGGCATCGGGGCCCCGGGACACCGGGGCGTCGGTGCGGCAGGCCTCGTCGGCCTGCGCACGGCTCATCCGTGCGGCGCAGTGGCGGCCGGCGGTGAGGTGCCGCCGGGTGAGCCGCTGGTTCAGGTCCGCGGCGGCTGATCCGGGCCCTGCCCGCCGCCGAACTGGTCCTTGAGCTTGTCCTGGCCGGTGTCGACCTGGCCCTGGTACTTGCCCTGGGTCTTCTCGTCGGCCATGTCGCCGGCCTTGTCGACGCCCTTCTCGGTCTGGCTCTCGTGGCCCTTCAGCATGCTCTTGATCTTGTCCATCATGGACATGATGCGTCCTCCTCACGAGGGTCCCCCACGACTCCAGCATCACCCCCTCCCAGACGATCTGCATCCGCGCGCCACGGGGCACCGCCGGGCGCCCGGCCGCCGGTTCAGGAGCCGCTCGGGACCGGTGCCTTCATCCGGTCGCTGATGAACTTGATCGAGCCGGCCGCCATGCCCTTCTGGTAGTCCCAGGCGTTGTGCCGGCCGCCGGGAATGACCTGGAGGACGGTGTGGACCGGGCCCTTGCCGTAGGTCTGCCGGAAGCGGTGTATGGCGGCGGTGACCCTGGCGGGCTCCCGGGAGCCGGCCTGGAAGGCGAGGTAGACGTCCGGACCGCCCTTCTGCAGCAGGCGCCGGGCGAGCCGCGCGGGGTCGTTGGCGGCCTTCTCCGCCTGGTGGCCCGCCCACAGCGGCGAATCCGGCACCAGGTCCGGGCCGCTGGCTATCGCCGCCTTGAACTTGTCCGGGTGCTTCAGCACCGACTTCAGTCCGGCGAAGCCGCCCGAGGACGATCCCATGAAGGCCCAGCCGTCGCGGGACTTGAAGGTGCGGAAGGTGGCCCGGGTCAGCTGGACGACGTCCTCGGTCAGCCAGGTCCCCATCTTCTGGCTGCCGGGAATGTCGCTGGCGTCGTGGTACCGGGTGTCCGGGTTGAGCATCGGCATCACCACGATGAACGGCAGGCTCTTGCCCTCCGCGGTCCACCGGGTGAGGTTCTCCTGCAGCTCGATGTCGCCGCCGACCCAGTAGTTCGTGACACCGCCGGGCTCCTTGGGGCTGCCGAGGCCGCCCGGCAGGGCCATCAGCACCGGAAATCCGCTTTTGGCGTATCTGGGGTCCGTGTATTCCTTGGGAGCCCAGACCCAGACGCTTCCGGTGACACCGGATTTCCGGCCGTGCAGCGTCGTCCGCGCTATGTGGGTGCCGTCGTCCAGGGTGCGGGTGATCCGGAAGTCGTTCTTCGGGCCGGTCGGCATGAGGGTGTCGTCGTCGACGGGCTTTGCCCGCGTGGCGCCGTCGCTCTTCCCGCCGGCGGAGAAGTCGACCGGCCGGCCGGTGTCCGAGCAGCCGGCGAGCAGCGAGGTGCCGAGGGCGAGTGCGGCGGCGAGCGCGACGGCGTAGGGGCGTTTCAAGGGGGGCTCCGCGGCTGAGTGATCACGTGCAAGTGCTCATAAAGAGGGAAAAGGGCCGCCGGAGGTTCCCCGCCGTGAGCCGGGCCCGCGGGGCGTTCCGGGGGCTCGTCCCACCCGTGTGGAGCAGCGCCGCCCGGCCGGTTCCCACCGGGCGGTCCCCGGCCCGCTCGACGGGCACGGTCCCGTGGTCCGGCCGAGAATGCAGCGGTGAGCGATGAACACCGCAGTGCCGATGACTCCGCATCCCGCGCCGTGCCGTGCGACGAGGAACGACGGCTCGCCAGGAAGGCGCTGGCCGGCCATGCGCGGAGCGCGGACGATCTGACGTTGTTGATGGACATGCTGGGCCTGGACCCGAGCCGCGATCCGGACCACGAGGCGGCGCACGGCCACGAGACGGGCCGCGGCCGGGACTGTGGCGGCGGCCCGGGGAACGGGCGCGGCACCGGCCGTGAGCGCCGCCCCGCATCGCGCCGGGACGCCCGGCCACGGTGGGGCGGGCCCTGGACGTAACCCCACGCCCGGAGCCCACCCCCGCCGGCCGCCACCGGCCGTTGTCCGCCCGGCGCAGCCGCACGGTCACGATCCAGGGCCCCGTTCCACTCGCCTCCACGGCTCTCGCCCCGGCCCCGCGCCGTGATGCTCCCGCGCGGAACCGGTGACAGACTTGCCGGGCAGGCTGATCATGCTGCTACCAGCCCCGAGGAGGCCGCGCCCATGGCCGGCACCGGCGAGACGCCGCAGCCCACGGCGCTCCCACGTGCCCTGGTCACCGGCGCCACCGGCTACATCGGCGGCCGTCTGATCCCCGAGCTGCTGGCGGCCGGATACGCCGTACGGGCACTGGCCAGGACACCGGAGAAGCTGCGCGACCACCCCTGGGCCGGGCAGACGGAGGTGTTGCGCGGCGATGTCACCGACGAGGGCTCGGTCCGTACCGCCATGGCCGGCGTCGACGTCGCGTACTACCTGGTGCACGCCCTGGGCAGCGGCCGCCGCTTCGAGGACACCGACCGCCGGGCCGCGCACATCTTCGCCCGGCGCGCCCGCGCCGCCGGCGTCCGCCGGATCGTCTACCTCGGCGGTCTCACCCCCGCGGGCATCCCCGAGCGGGAGCTGTCGCCCCACCTCCGCTCCCGCGCCGAGGTCGCGGACATCCTGCTGGCGTCCGGCGTCCCCACCGCCGTCCTGCGCGCCGCCGTCATCATCGGCTCCGGCTCGGCCTCGTTCGAGATGCTGCGCTATCTCACCGAGCGGCTGCCGGTCATGGTCACTCCCAGCTGGGTGCGCACCCGCATCCAGCCGGTCGCCGTCCGCGATGTGCTGCGCTACCTGGTCGGCTGCGCCCGCCTCCCCGACGACGTCAGCCGGGCCTTCGACATCGGCGGGCCGGACATCCTCACCTACCGCGACATGATGCAGCGCTACGCCCGGGTCGCCGGACTGCCCGAGCGGCTGATCCTCCCCGTACCGATGCTCACCCCGCGCCTCTCCAGCCTCTGGATCGGCCTGGTCACCCCCGTGCCGCCGGGCCTGGCCCGCCCGCTCGCCGAATCCCTGCGGCACGAGGTCGTCTGCCACGAGCACGACATCGCCCGCCATGTTCCCGACCCGGACCCGCCCGGTCACCCCATCGCCTTCGACGACGCGCTGGAACTGGCGCTGCGCCGGGTGCGGGACGCCGAGGTCGCCACCCACTGGTCCAACGCCGCGGTGCCCGGGGCGCCGAGCGATCCGCTGCCGACCGACCCCGACTGGGCGGGCGGCAGCCTCTACACCGACCGCCGGGAGCGGACCGTGGACGCCCCGCCCGAGGTGCTGTGGCGGGTGGTCGAGGGCATCGGCGGCGACAACGGCTGGTACTCCCTGCCGCTCGCCTGGGCGGTGCGCGGCTGGCTGGACCGGCTGATCGGCGGGGTGGGGCTGCGCCGCGGCCGACGGGACGCGGGCCGGCTGCGGGTCGGCGACTCACTCGACTTCTGGCGTGTCGAGGAGGTCGAGCCGGGCCGGCTGCTGCGGCTGCGCGCCGAGATGCGGCTCCCCGGCCTGGCCTGGCTGGAACTGACGGTCGGCCGCGACGCCCGGGGCCGGACGCTCTACGGCCAGCGGGCCCTGTTCCACCCCCACGGGCTGACCGGCCATGCCTACTGGTGGTCCATCTCGCCCTTCCACGCCGCGGTGTTCGGCGGGATGGCCCGCAACATCGCGGCCGCCGCGGCGACCGAGCACCGCAACCGTCCGGAGTGACCGGCATCCGCCGGGCTCCGGTAATTGTCAAGTCATGGGCGAATCAAGGTAGTTGGCGCTCACCGTTCCCCGGTACGCAGACATGACGACGGCGGGTCCCCGGGTGCGCAGCCCGGGAACCCGCCGTCGCGGACGATCAGTGGTGGGTCACCACACCGGGCGCCATCCGGCCGCAGTTGGAGCCGGACACGCTGACGCTGACCGACTCGATCGAGCCGCCCCAGTCGACACAGATGCCCTTTCCGGGCAGATAGACGGGACCGGCGTAGGAGGTGTACTGACCGCTGTCGTAAACCCAGTCCGAACTGCCGTCCGTGGCCGTGAGATAGGCGTACATGTTCACCCGCTTGCCGGGGCTGTTCCGCACCGTCACGACACAGTTCTTTCCGGTCTTGGCGCTGTACGTCAGGTACACGGTCCCCTTTCCGGTGACCGGTACGGAATTCACTACGCTGTAGCCGCTTCCGCAGGCGCCGTTGTACGCGGCGGCGGCCGCCGGTGCGGCGGACGCGGTGGTGGCCGTCGCCATCGTGGCGATACCGGCCACGGCCAGCGCCGCCGATCCTGCGATGACACGAGAACGCTTCATGGAAAACCCCCCGTTGGGTGAAGTGCGTCGCGTGGTTGTTTCGCAGTGTTGGACGACGGTCGGCCGCCGATGGTTGTACCGCTTCGGGAATTCACCGGCGCGCCGGAGGAGTTGTCCGAAAAGGACTTCCCGCCCGCACCGCTGCCGTCGCCCCCGCCGAAGCACGGAAAGGCGGCCGGCCCCCGCGCGCCGGAAGGGGCGCGCCGGGGGCCGGCCGTCGGGTGTGTGCGGTCAGCTGCCGTTGGCGAGGACCTTGAGGCGGGTGTACGAGCCGTTGAAGCGGTTGCGGTCGCCGACCGTGTGGCCCGAGGAGGTGTGC
This sequence comes from Streptomyces sp. NPDC001219, assembly GCF_053597915.1. NCBI lineage: Bacteria > Bacillati > Actinomycetota > Actinomycetes > Kitasatosporales > Streptomycetaceae > Streptomyces > Streptomyces sp. NPDC001219. Next base: position 195,818 of record NZ_JBSFJF010000006.1, read on the forward strand.
TGCCAGATGCTGTGGAAGTGCCAGCCGGCCGGCAGCGCGCCCACGGACGAGCCGTACCGCGGAATCCACAGGGGGTTCGACCGGCCGAACTTGCCGGAGTTGCCGGTGCAGCGCTTCCACCAGTTGGTGGAGGTGTAGATGACCGCGTGACGGCCGGTCTCCTCCCGGTAGGTCCGGGTGAAGTCGCGAATCCAGCTGACCATTTCCTTGTGGCTCATGCCGTAGCAGGTCGCGCCGTAGGGGTTGTACTCCATGTCGAGCGCGCCGGGCAGCGTCCTGCCGTCCCGGGACCAGTCGCCGCCGCGGTCGGCGAAGTAGCGCGCCTGGGAGCTTCCGCTGGAGTGGTCGGGCAGCGCGAAGTGGTACGCGCCGTGGATCATGCCGGAGTTGTACGAGCCCCTGTACTGCTGTGTGAAGTACGGGTTCGTGTAACTGGTCCCCTCGGTGGCCTTGACGTACGCGAAGCGCACCCCGGACTTGCGCAGCGACGACCAGCTGACCTTGCGGTTGTGGCTGGAGACGTCGACGCCGGACACACCTCTTCTGGCCGAGGCCCGTGCCCCCAGACCGCCGGCCCGGTCGCCGCCCTCGTGGGCCATGATCGTGGAACCCATCCAGTCCTGCTCGGGGTGGGCGGGTCTCTTCTCGGCGTCGGACGCCGTGGCGGAGCCGGGCAGCGCGAGGGGCAGAGCGAGCACGGAGAGGAGAGAAACGAGAGTTCCGGCCGCAAGAGGGACTGTACGGCGGGCCGGACCGGATCTGCGCAAGGGCATCGCATGCCTCCGAAGGCCTTCGGTTGAGTCAGGTTCGGCAGCTTTTGAGCAGAATCCTGCCGATAAGACACATATACGCAGAACTGCCTGACTCTATGACCCGATGGCCCGTCAGTCCGCCGACCGGCCCTGCATCTCACCCGTCCGGCGGGCGGGAACGGCGGGTCACGCCCCCGTTCCGTGCCCCGCGGGTCGCACGGGAGAGCGAAGCGGGCCCCGGCATGGCCGGGACCCGCTCCACCGCGCAGCGGCGAACGCGCCATTCCGCCGCTTCGCAAGCTGCTCTATACCGAGCCTTCGGGCTCGTTTGTGTGGTCCGTCAGGTCCCTGGCCTCATCTGGCGGGGCCGGCTTCGGGTGCCGGTGACGGCTCATGCTGCTCTGCCGGCTCAGTAAGCCGAGTCGACGTTGTCGATCGAGCCGTAGCGGTCGGCCGCGTAGTTGGCGGCAGCCGTGATGTTGGCGATCGGGTCGGTGAGCTTGTCGGGCGTGCCGGCGACGTGGTAGGCGTCGAACGTGGGCTGGATCACCTGGAGCAGGCCCTTGGAGGGCGTGCCGTTGATCGCGTTGATGTCCCAGCCGTTGACGGCGTTGGGGTCACCGGCGGACTCCCGCATGATGTTGCGGTGCAGGCCCTCGTAGGAGCCGGGGATGCCCTTGGCCTTCATGATGTCCAGCGACTCACGAATCCAGCCGTCCAGGTTGTTCGGGTAGTCCTTGACGGCCTTGCGGTCGGCAGAACGGTCGGCGGCCTGCTTGGCGGTGTGCTGCTTCTCGGCCTTCACGTGGTCGGCGACCGAGGCGGTCACCGGACGGCCGGTCTTGGCGTCGTCAGCCTTGGCCGGCTGGCCCTTCGCGCTGACCGGCTTGACCGCGGCGGGGGAGTGCTCAGAAGCGGCCTGAGCGGTGTCCGGAGCCGAGGTGAGGGCCAGGCCCGAGGTGGCACCCGCGGCGGCCAGAACGGCCACGGCGACCTTGTGGGTACGGGTGATACGGGCAGCGCGGGGCAGGGTGAAGCTGGGCATGCAGAGTGACCTCTTCCAGGTACGGGGACGGGGAGGCGGCCTTTTGGCGGCGCGTGACGTTCCGGAGGTCTTTGCCGCGATCGCCTTGGGGCGTGATTCGCAAACTCGCTCTCGGTGCGTCGGAATCCATGGTTAACGCCGGTCCCGAATCGAGGCAATGGTGCTCTGTACTACTCATCTTCGTGAGAGAAACCCGGATCACCGAAGGGATAAGCATTTCCGGCGGCGTTGGCCCGGAATGGGCGCACGGATATCGACTAGGCAGGCTCGTAAGTGACGTACATCGCGTGCCTCGGGTCACCCGATAACGCCCTCAAAGGCCGCTAGGCACCCCGGCATAAGTTGCCTGGCTCACACCGGAATTAGCGCTCATGGGTATCGGTCCGGACGGCGGTGACGGCGTATTTATCCGGCTGTTGGACCGGTGCGGCCGGCCGGGAATCGGGAAATGTGGCGAGGGGCACCGGAGTGGCGGCCGAAAGGGCAGGAATGTGTGCGCTGATTCACGATCGGCGTGGCCGGTTGTGCGTTCGCGAGGGCGCCGGAGGGCGGGCCGGCTCGGCCGTTGGTGAGGGCTGCGCTCATGCAATACGGCGGTGCCGCTGGTCCGTTCGCAGCAGCGCCCGGAGCTGTCGCATGACTCCGGGCCGTCCGCCCCCGGAAGGTGGCACCGCAATCGTCACCACTCACCGTAGGGACATGCTGATGCTCCGTCGTCTTTCCGTTGTGCTCGCCGGTCTGCTCGTCACCGGCTTCCTCGCGACCGGCGCCGCCGCCGCGGCCCCCGCCGACGGCCGCCACCAGGACCGCCTCACCCCCAAGGAGCGGCAGGGACTCCGTATCGCGAGCGAGGTTCTCGACACGCTCTTCGGTGACGGTCTGTACCGGCGCGACCGTTACTGACCGGCGGCGCCGGGGGCTTGACGCCCGGCGCCGGTGCCACCTGACAACGGCAGTGGCCCTGCCCGCGGATCGCGGGCCGGGC